>NZ_JBEVTM010000027.1:0-24094 GCF_040884255.1 Olsenella sp. AGMB03486 | reverse complement strand
TGGCAATAATGATTGTTCTCTTACCCCTTCATGATTCCCTCCGTTCTCAAGCAATGGCGGTGCTTTAAAGACATTCTGCCATCTGCCCGCTTGGCGGAACGATTCAATAGATCACTTGCCGGACAAACGTATAGATGGAGACGGTGTTTGGTAGACATGTGGCCCGCAAAACAGCAGCATATAGGTAGGGATTTATAGCATTTTCCGCGCACCAAGTCCGGGGTAGGGGCTCATGACGACAACGCTGTTTTGCATCAAGCTGCTACCGTCCTAATGACCGACCACATATCTGTTACCCCATCCGCAACAACAGTGGCATTGAGGCGCTCCGGATCCGCGACAGCAACCGTACATCGAGTGCTGCTTCGCTTGCATTGATGCTGCGACTACAACCAGCGGCCATAGCTCTGCAATGTCGGTACGATGCAGGCAGGAGTCGATCTCAGCACCACAACGTTCGTATCCGGGAGTATCGATGCAGGCACAGACAGGCCCTCAAATGCGGCCACCCAGCCCGATACCCCACTATCACAGCGAATACCCCCAATATGGACAGGACTGAAATCATCGACCAGGCATAAAACCTTTGTCCAGCGGAGCATGCAGACGATGCTGAATGCCGCCCGATGATAACACCGCCTTGTGCTCCGATGTCGATGCAACGATAGATTGGAGACCTAAGTGTGGGAAAGTCAATGGCTACCATCGTTATCGCCTTTACTGCAATCTAACAGTTTAGAAGTGTGGTGTGCCTAGCAAGGTTCTGACGTGCGGTAAGTCGCGTCCTCCATCATCAGATGGCGCACCATCCTTTCCAACCTCGGCCATTTGTCGTACGACTGGTTAATCCTGAACAGTTATACTTACCTGTTCAGGTAGCTCTGCAGTCTCTTCGGGTCCATGCCGCTGAAGTGCCACAGGTAGCGTTTGAGCTAAAAGCAGAGCTTGTTCACGACAGCCATGCACTCGAGGTATTGCGAGTCACTGACGTGTGCCCTGTAGGCCTCGTGCACGCCTTCGACCGCCCTGACCGGGGACCTGTGCGACTTCTCCATGTCCCCGACCACGGTTGACCCCCTTGGCGATGTGAGAGCGCAGGCCATCATCAGCATCCGCAAGGGCATACGGAAGGCCATTGGCAAAGAGCCAGAAGATACGGTCCACGTGGAAATCGTGCCTGCATAAGAACAGATGATAGAGATAGATATAGGAGGAGGGAGCCTGCCCGAAAGCAAGCTCCCTTCCGTATACCTGCAAGATCCGTCGCTCCGCAGCGTACCAGATTGAGAAGGTGCGCCTATTGGTCAGCAGCCCTCACGATGAGTGTCCAAACAGCTCATCATGGCTTCCAGTTCGCTCAAAGAATGCAACCTTATCGTTGGATGACCATATGACAAGCCAGTCACCTGCATTCGCGACATGGCACTCCTTGCGCCCCTCCCAATTGCCTGAGAGAGTATGCATACTATGGCGACGTCTCAGCTCTTCAAGCGTATCAGGAGTGTTCTCGACAACAAGGCCGATGACCTTCTCAAGCTCAGACAGATCCCATCCGCGCCTTCTAGCTTTCTTATTGAGGTCTCGCCTGAATGCTTTCGAATAGTCAGCAGTGAGCCGAGTCATCACTCCATCGCCGATTCGATGAGGCTATGAGCGTCCGTAAACCTGCCCGGCTTTCCGGAAGCCAGAAATGCATTGCCCTCCGCAATGGCATCAGCGCTTTTAGCATTCGGCTCTTCAGGTGCAAATGTCAGCGGAATGCGGTGTGTGTTGACCATCTGCTTGTAGAAAGCACGCGTAACCGAAGAGAGATCGAGACCATAGTATTCAGCAACTTCCGACGCGTCATGCTTGAGATTCTCATCGAGACGTATGGTAAGTGTGGATGAAGCCATCATTACTCCTTCCAAATAGCGGGTATGTACATCTTTATATATATGTCATTACATTCTATGCCATATATACTACCCAACAACAGACCATACCTATTCATTCAAATCGGGTATTCCGATGCCAGACATTCAGGCGCATGCCAGCGAACAGACCCGAGCCAGCTTGCTTGACGCCGCATCACTGACATGCAGGCTAGATGCAGATGCAAGAGGTCTTGGCTATCTCGGATTGCACCCATGCTGATAGGCCTTCATCAAATCTTGCCTAGAGAGGTGTTCACAAGAAGGGAGCCTGCCCGAAAGCAAGCTCCCTTCCTGCATATCAGATGATTCTCATTACTTCGCAGCGCGATAGATCTCGACGATGTCTTCCTTCGTGAGCGGCACGAACGAGCCCTTCGAGCCATCTGCTGCCTTCTGGGCCATCACATCGAAGTGCTCTTCATCGGTGATTCCCACCTCATGGAGTGTTGCCGGCATGTGCATGGTCTCCGTGAAGAACTGGCGGGTGCGGGCGATGGCCTCGCGGGCAACCGGTGCATCGTCGGTGCCGGTAAGGCCCCAGACATTGCGGCCATAGGTCGCGAACTGCTTCTCCGTCTTCTCGGAGAGGACATGCTCCATCCAGGCAGGCGTAAGAATAGCAAGGCCCTCGCCGTGGGTGATGTCATAGAAGGCAGAAAGCTCATGCTCCATAGGGTGCACGCACCAGGCAGGAGCGCAGCCCTCGCCGACAAGGCCATTGATTGCATGGCTTGCAGCCCACATGAGGTTTGCACGGGCATCATAGTCATCCGGCTTCTCAAGGGCAATCGGGCCATAGTGGATCATGGTCTTGAGCAGGGCCTCTGCCATGCGCTTCTGCACGTATGCGCCATCATCCATCGAGAAGTAGTTCTCGAATGTGTGGCTCATCATGTCCGCCGTGCCAGCTGCGGTCTGGCGTGCCGGGACCGAGAACGTGTAGGTCGGGTCGAGCACGGACATGGTCGGCTTCAGGCACTCAGCAGCCGTTCCCCACTTCTCGTTCTTTGTCATGTCCGAGATGACGGCAAAGGCATCCATCTCAGAGCCTGTAGCAGCAAGCGTGAGCACCGAGAAGATCGGAAGCGCTGCCTTGATGAGCTCAGGATGGATCACGAGATCCCAGGCATCGCCGTCGTACTTCGCACCGGCTGCAACGACCTTTGCGCAGTCGATCGTGGAGCCGCCGCCGATTGCGAGGACCATATCGATAGACTCCTTGCGGCAGAGGTCGACGCCGCGGCGCACAGTCTGGATGCGCGGGTTCGGCTCGACACCAGAAAGCTCGAAGATCTCAAGTCCCGCATCGGAGAGGATCTTCGTTGCCTGGTCATAGATGCCATTGCGCTTGATGGAGCCGCCACCGTAGCAGAGAAGAACCTTCTTGCCGTATGCAGCAAGGTCAGCAAGATGCGAGATCTCGCCCTTGCCGAAGTGGATGGTCGTGGGCACATGGAACGTGAAATTATACATAGCTACTCCTTATCTGGCATGATTCTGCCGCTTGCTTTAGTTCCCACTGTACCCATCCATCCTGCGCAGAAACGCCTCGCAGCCAAATGGATGCCTGCATGAGCCAAAGAGCTGTATGCATATCTATGAGAGAAGGAGCTTCGCTCCCCCAGCGGGCAGAGATTGCGTACGCCAGATGGCAGAAGAGACAGCCTCGACAAGATGCCGGTCATGGGAGACGAGGATGAGCGCCCCTTCAAAGCCCGAAAGGAAGCGCTCGAGCGCTTCCACGGCATGCACGTCGAGATGGTTTGCCGGCTCATCGAGCACGAGGAGCTCCGCTCCATCAAGCGCCGCGAAGGCAAGGGCAAGCTTTCTGAGCTCGCCTGGGCTGACCGAACTGCCTGTACGGTAGCTCTCAGGCTCTGCATTGAGCTGTGCTGCCAAGGAGAGCACCGCACCCTGTTCTGCGCGGTCAAGCCCGCGCAGGCGGCCAAGCAGCTCTTCTGTCTCCTCTGCCTTCAGCTCCTGCGGCAGATAGACTACCTTCACGCCGTCAGGGATGCCTTCTGCCACGAGCGCCTTGATGAGCGTCGACTTGCCGGCACCATTGGGTCCGACGACAGCTATATGCTCGTCCGGTCCCACGAAGAGCTCCGGAATCTCCAGTCCATATCCTGCATCGCCGAAAGGAATCGTCTGTGCATCCAGATGCGCCACGGTGTTTCTCTTCGAGCGCACGCCCAAGGCTGGCAGCTCCCCGTCATAGCTCTGCGCAACCGAGGCTCCTGCCTTCTTGCTGAGACCATCCATACGCTGGTCGAGCTGGCGGACCTTGTCTGCAGCTTTCCGGTCCTTGCCCGAGACGATGGCACGTCCGATCTTCTCCCGGCTGTCATGGTCATGGGGATCGAGATTGCGCCTGCTCCGCTTTGCAGCAGAACGGTCCACCTCCTCGCGGCGCCTCTGCTGCTCCTGGGCAAGGCGGCGGTATTCCCTTCTGGCTGCATCCCTTGCATGGAGCGATGCATCATGCTCCTGCATCTGCTGCTCACGAACAGCGCTGTAGTTTCCAGGCCGCATCCTGATGCCTCCTGCCTCGAAGCAGAGGCAGGAGGTGGCCAGCTCATCGAGAAGCGTCCTGTCATGGGAGATCAGCAGGCCTATGCCGGAGAAATCACGGAGCGTCTCCAGCAGAAGCTCGCGTGACGGTGCATCAAGGTGGTTGGTCGGCTCATCCAGAATCAATACATCGGGCTCTGCTGCAAGAGCGCAGGCAATCTGCACGCGCTTCTGCTGGCCTGAAGAGAGCGTCTCATAGCGCCAGAGCCAGTCGTCCTCAATCGCAAGCGTGCGGCGCACCTTCTGTGCCAGAGGGCTCCAGTCGCAGGCGAAGTCGGCTAGATCTGCTGGTTCGGCAGTGGCATCCTGCGCACAGAGGGCCGTCACAAGGCCCCTGGTCACCGTTCCTTCATCAGGCTCGAGCTCGCCGGAAATGATGCGGGCAAGCGTTGTCTTGCCGCAGCCATTGGCACCGATAACGGCATGCCAGCCATTGGCAAAGGTGCAGGATATGTCAGAGAAGACAGAATTGACGGAGCCGGGATAGCAATATGTCACATGAGAAAGAGAAAGCTGCATGATGGACCTCGCAGACACAGGGACGGGGGACACAGGAGTGTCCTGGCGAACAATTCTCGTATGCTCATGAAGAGCAGTGTCTACCTGCGCAAGGCTCCATTCCTTTCCTCGGAGAGCATCGTCTCTGCCCTATGCAGCCATGAGAGTTTAGCACAGTCTTATGCAGGGTACAAGACTTGCCTCGCAGCAAGCCGTTCTGAAATAAGCCTCTCCCATCTCAATGGTGCAAGCATCCGTGTTCTGCAACCTCAGTCAGCTGAATTGCATCCGATCGTAGTGAGCACTTCAGCAACTGATTTCGCCAGAACCGCACCGTATTCAGCCATCTTTGCTGCCCAAGTTGTCTGCTCGACAACGGAGGGCAGCAAAATAAGCTTCTTGTGCTGTTCGATGCACGCCCTGGCCTGCGTCCTTGTTCCGCTGGTTTCGCCTGCCTCCACGATGACAGTAGCTTCGGACAAGGCAGCCATGGTTATATTGCGCTTCGGAAAGTAGAAGCGCTGTGTCTTGATTGACTGATGATCATAGCGATAGATGGGCACCTGGCTAATTAGGAGATGCTCTGTGGCTACCAGCCCCTGCAAATCCTCGTTTTCCTTTGGATAATATCTATCTCTATCGGCGTTCCGATAACGCCTATGACTCCGCCTCTTGCTCCTAGGGCAGTTTTTGCGACAACTGCATCAATTCCTGCTGCAAGCCCATCAGCAACAGTGAAGCCATGCCTGGCGAGCGCAGAGGCTATGCGCGCTGCAGCGAGTCTGCCACGTTCGCTTGGATGACGAGTGCCGACAGCAGAGATGCATCTTGAATCTGCTAGATTGATATCGCCACGACAGCAGAAGGCCGGCAATGGATTCTTCTGAGCTCTCAATCCGCATGGGAATTGCGGCGATCCATCAACCAGCGTGGAGAAAGACCCAAGCCGGTCCTTCACATGCTGCGTTGCTTCTGTACGCTTCTCGCTGTCCGGAAGAATGCCATCGATTGCATCAGCTGCCGTACTCGGAAATCCGCCGTTTCGCTGAATGAGGTTCGATACCTTACTTCGGGAAGTTCCTTCGACAGCATACAGATACTCGTATGCCATGAGCTCCTTGCAGGGAGAAATGACCCCCTCGGCGCTGATTGCCGGCACCATGTCGCACACCCCCCCTAGCTTTCACCTCTCCATTGCAACGATGATGCTGCCTGACGAACAGTACAATTGTTCTCATTCAATATTGCACGTCAGCCTGCTGGGTTCCTTGGCACTGGCAACAATCATCTTCTGCAGAGCCGTGTACACCACTCTGCGGCGTCTGCGTCTTGGGCTTCAGGACTCGAGAAGTTCGCTTTCTTTTCGATGAGGTCAGCGTAAGCGAAAGAAGAGGATATGGAGCCATCTGGAATGATGATACAGACATCTCCTCAGAAGAGCTGTGGGAGCATGACATGACAGCAGAGATGCCAGAATCCAGCTGATATTCCTGCCATGTAGCGCCGTTCCCGCAATCAAGAAGACAATGCCCCGCCTATTCCATAGCAGCGGAAACAGGCGGGGCAATGTGATAGTGAAACCGATCTATTCAGCTACGAGCAGGCCCATGCCATCAAGCTCGGAAAGCGGCATCTGCTGCTTTTTGGCCTTCGCGCAGGCACGTCCGGCAGAGTCTCCCATATCGATGACGGTCTGCTGAATCCTGACAGATGCCTGCACGAGGAAGCTCGTAGAGATGCAGCGGCCCACTGTCAGCATGTTGCTTATCGTCTTGTTCGTAAGGCAGCGATAGGGAATCTGATAGTACTCCCCCTTCTGGTACTTCTCCATATGCACGAGCCCCTTGGTAGCGGAGTGCACATCGATATACCAGGTGCCATTGGCAACTGCGTCATCGAACTTCGCACGCTTCACGTAATCGTCCACATCGAGCACATAGCTTCCCTGGATGCGCCAGCTCTCGCGCACGCCGAGCATGGGAGCGATGCGTATGAGATATGCATCTTCGAAGCCTGGCATATAGGCCGTCAGGAACTTCACGAGACGGCGAATCCGCTGCCTTCCTTCACGCAGAGCCTGGCTCCTTGCAAGGGCAGAGCTGTTCTTCTTGAGGTCGGGCAGATGCGGGCAGTTGAATGCCATGCATCCCGGCTCCCCCGGAAGCGAAAAGCACTGATAGTAGACCAGGTCTGACGGCTTCAGGATGCCTGCTTCAACGCCTTTCTGGAAGAGCGGCTCGAGCTTGAATCCGCGTCCTGCAACCATGGCGGACTCCCAGAAATAGCCATCCACAAGAGGGCTGAACTCATCGCCAAGACATAGGCAATACCTGCGGTAGCAGTCGACATCGATGCCGCCCATCTCGAAGCGAAGCGAGCTCATCTGGTTGTTCCCGTCATCGTCTCCTGCAAGGCAGGGAACGCCCGCAAGGCGCGAGAGCACCGCATCGCCTGTAGCATCCACGAACTGAGCAGCACATATTGCCTTGGGTCCTTCTACTGTCATTGCCTCGATGGCAGAGATCTTCCCGTCCTTCACATCCGCGCGGACAAGCGGCGCATCGTAGAGCGCCTCTCCTCCCGCCTCGTAGAGCATATCCTCGAGCACGCAGGCAAAGCTCTCAGCCGTGGTCCAGATGTAGCCCATCCGGTCCCCGTCCTCGCGGGTCACGATGCCAGCCTCGTTCAGACGCCGCTCGATCTCATGAAGGTTCTTTCCGTGAGGCGCATATGACGGCATCATCGGCGTCACAAGCGCCTGGGAGGGAGAACCGCCGAGAGATGACGCTGCCTCCACGACGAGCGTGCGGTTGCCGCCATTGGCTGCCGAAATTGCGCAGGAAGCCCCTGCCGTGCCGCCGCCGACAACGACCGTATCCCAGGTTCCAAGGACTTCGATATCCTCTGCGCCGAACCTATAGGTCTCCATCCCGTCTCCCTTCTTCCATGAGCCTTCTGGCATCTTGAAGCTCAAGTGCCAGCTCCTCTTCCGTGATCTCTCCCATCCCTGCAAGGTACAGAGCGTCGCACCTCCAGGGGTCGAGCATCATCTTTCCTCCCAGAGCCGTACAGGCAAAGCTGTGGGCTGAGATTTCAGCAGCTGAGCCTATCCTGCACTCCTTTGTGCCGAAGAGCACCTTTGTCTTCCCCGTGCTCACCTTTGCAGAAAGCTTTCCATCCTGCCTGAAGTCGATGATATGGAAGGCTTCATGCCAGAGCGTCAGTTCTTCAAGTGCAGCAAGATCTGGCACCGCAAGGCCCCGCATGTCGAAGAAGGCGAGGACTCCTGTCTTCTCTTCGAGCGCATCTTCAAAGAGCGTGACCTCGATGCTGCCATCTCGAGCCACCTGCGTGAGCGCCGCAAGATGGATGCCAGGAGCCGACACCTTCTGCCCCCGTGCCCGGACAAGCTTTCCGCCGTGACTAGCAATGAAGTCTGAAGCAGAGGTGGCGCTTCCGTCCGCATTCGCAGCTCGCGCTGTCTCCTCGCCTGCACTAAGCGCCTGAAAAACGATGCGGCTGGCTTCGCCAGGAAGGAGCCTCCGCACACGGGGATCCTGTTCAAGCTGCAGAAACGCAAGCTCTGGGACAGAGGCTTCCTGGAGAAGCCTGGCAAAGGCGCCTTCTGACGAAGCAGCAGCCACTGCTAGTCCTTGGCTGCGACAGCGACGATCTCCTGATCGTCGCCCGCAAACTCGAGCTCCATCTCGGCCAGACCCATGAGCTGTTCCTTGTTGAGGACACCCGAGAGGTCGCTCATCTTCTGGCCGAAGAAGAGATAGGTCTTCGGCAGCGTGGCTCCTGCATCCGTATAGAGCGTCATGCTGTCCACGAACTCGCTGAAGGAACCGCCGAGCTCGTCTTTCGTGAACGTGAGCACCTTCGCATCGTTCTTCTGGAGGCGGATGACGCCTTCCTCGTCCACGACACGGATCTCCTGCTTCTTTGACTTCACGAGACCGAAGAACGCCTTCTTCACGGTCGTGGCGCAGAACACATGCCAGCGGCCCGTCGCTGCCACTTCTTCCACGGCTGAAGCATCGACGCTTGAGGACTCGGCGACGATCTTTTTGAGCTCGTCTTCCGTCTTGGCAGCAGAGCCCCGGTCCTTCGTGCGAAGCTCGGTTGCTCCGGTCGCCGTGGCACGCAGGATGTTCTTCTGCGAGTCGATCTCCACCGTAATATCCACGGTCTCCGGATTGGCACCAGCTCGGGTGATGACCTCAAGCACATCATGCCTGATGCGGCGGATATCCTCTTCAGAAGGATTCGGCACGTTGCGCTCGATCTGCTCGCGCACAAGCGCCAGCGCAACACCGATGGTCGAGATGTAAGGGGCGTTCTTTGCAATGCGGTGACGGATGCCCATGCGCTCGCCCAGGGCAGGTGCCACGACAGATGCGGAGCCGCCGCCTCCGACGAGATAGATCAGGTTCGGGTTCAGACCGTAGTCATCGATGAGGCCCTGGACGATTGCCTGAACCTTCTTCATGGCACAATCCATGACCTGTCGGCAGATATCGTCCGCCGTCGTTGCGCAGGCATCCGCAAGAGGCTGCCAGGCCTTGCGTGCAGCTTCTACGTCTCCGTGTGCATAGTCGCCTTCTGGCACATAGCCCAGGATGTTTGCCGCGCCGCAGAGCGTAAGCGCGACCTTGCTGCCATCAGCACACTTCACGGCCACATAGTCAGCCTGGTCGTCCTCGCGCGGCGCAATGAGCTCGAGCTCGGGCGAGACGATCTTGTCTGCATCCGTGAACACCTCATAGGCAAGGTCAGCGATATGCGCAGAGCGGGGACCGACATCGAGGAGCTTTCCGTTCTCAACCCTGATCATGGAGCCGCCGGCGATGCCGAGCGTGCGGACATCGAGCGAGGTCAGATACAGCTTGTGGCCGCCGACTGTCGCGTTCTTGATCATGACCTTGCCATCCTTGATGGCAGAGATATCGGTCGACGTGCCGCCTGCCTCGAGGAAGATGCCGTCAGTGATCTTCTCGTACATGAGTGCGCCTGCCACACCTGCCGCAAGGCCGGAGAGCATCGTCAAAATCGGCCGCTTCCTGACCTCGTCGATCGACATGACGCCGCCATCACAGCGCATGATCATGAGCGGCTTCTCGATGCCGGAACCCTTCACGGCGTCCTCGGTCATGTTTGCCGTCTCCATCATCTTCGGGATGAGGGCGGCATTGACGGCAGCCGTGCGGGTACGTGCCGCCAGGCCATAGAGCTGGGAGATCTCATAGCCGCCCGTCGCGACCATGCCCATGTCCTCAGCCTTCTGGACCACTGCCTGCTCGTCGGTAGGGTCGTCGACCGAATAGGACTCGGAAGCGACGATGACCTCGCAGCCACGTTCGCGCAACGCCGAGATGGCAGCCTCCATCGCCCCATCGGTAAGCTTCGCGGAATCTATGAGCTCGTGCTCGGTCTCGAGATACTTTCCCGGAGCCAGCTCGATATTGCCGACTGTCGTCTCTGTGCCGGCGCGGCCCGCGCCAGCTCCCTTGCCCATACCGACAATGCCGACACGTGCGACATCTCCTTCGAGGAGGGCATTGGTCGCCTGGGTCGTGCCGTGTGCAATGAAGACGACATCTTCCGGTGCGATGGCACCCTCGTCGAGCACCTTGCGGATGGCATCGACGATGCCCTGTGCCACACCCTGCTTTGCATGGTGGGTCGTAGGAACCTTCACCTTCGCGACGATCTCATAGGTCTCGTTGTCGACGACGACGGCGTCCGTGAATGTTCCGCCGACATCGATGCCAATGCGGACCTGTCTGTGTCCCATAGCGTGTATCCTCCCTCGTTTCTGGTCCTGATTATGCGCGTTCGACTGGAAGGGGGCCTCTGGGCAGCAGCCCCTCTAAGCGAGGACTGGGATATTTCTGCTTCGAGGTAAATCGAACGCGCATAATCAGAGCCTCCCGGGCGCTGTTGCGCCCGGGAAAGCGGCCACTCTAGAACAGTGCGATTGCCGTATAGAGCAGGATGAAGAATGCCATGACCATCGTGTACGGAAGCGTGGACTTCAGGATATCGTTGACGTCGACGTTCGCGTAATCCGCAACGATAACGTTCTGGGTGTTGGTCGGGTCAGACACGCACTGGACGACAGAGGTCGAACGCAGTGCCATGCCCACAGCCGAAGCAGAAAGCGTGCCTGCGGCGACCATGATCTTTGCAAGGCCGGAGCCGAGGCCATACATGTTGAGCGGGCCACGGTAGAGCGCAAGCGGCGAGAGGATCGTGAAGAGGATCACGTAGACAATCGGGTTCGACGGGACGATGGCAGAGATGATCGGCTGCATGAGCGACGAGGTCTGGGTGGCAGAGACGCCGTTCAGAAGGATGCCGATGCCCATCATGAGGCCGATGACGCCGGCAACATCCTTGATGCCCTCGACGACAGAGCTCGAGAGGACCTGGACGGCCTCCTTCGGCTTCGTGATGAGGACGGTCACGATGATCGAGATCAGGAGTGCCGTCTCGGCGTTCCACTTGAGGAAGAAGACAAGCACGATAGGCACGAGCGGCATGATGAGAGCGACAGGATTCACATCAGTCTTGGCCGGAGCCTTGGCAGCCCAGGCAGCGCTCTTCTTGGCAGAGCGGGTGTTCACGACGATGTAGACAATTGTGACGATGACGCAGATGACGCCCATGACGGCAGAGGTCGAGAGAATCACGTTCATGTCCATGCCGATGGTATCGACGTAGAGCTGGTACTGGGAGACGTTGAAGAGCAGGCCGATATTGAGGCCGAACAGGATGAGGCTTGCTGCCACGACCGGCTCGATGCCAGCAGAGAGGAACAGCGGGATAGCGATCTGGGAGACCATGATGACCGGGCCAGCGCCACTCATGGCAGTGAAGATAATCGCGATAGCAGCGGTCAGGGCGAGGGCGATGGCCGTCGGCTTGTCGCCTGCAAGCTCTGCTGCCTTGCGGATGATTGCGTCGGAGATGCCCTCCTTCTGGATGGCCTTCGCGAAGATGGCGCCAAAGATCGTGACAGAGATCGTGCCTGCCAGCTTCACGGCGCCCTTGGAGAGCACGAAGTCCGTGATTGACTGGGTATCGGCATCAGCCGATACGAACGGCACGCCTGCAACCGCAGCAATCAGGATGCCCATCAAGGGCAGTGCCAGGATAGCCGGCAGCTTCTTTGTCATCATCAGGACAACGCCTGCAATGAAGATGGCGAAGATCAGGATGACCTGCAATGTTGCCATGCTCGCTCCTTTCTGTCTGGGTTCCGCCGCCCCATTGCAGCAGAACCGAGCCTCAGCATGGGCCGGATGCTAGCACGCTCTGTCTGGTATCGAAATTGGAGTGCCGCTGAGCGGAAAAGTGCCATTCGGAGTGAAGAAAGCTCCATTCGGTGCTGCAGATTCAGCAGAATCTCAGCTCGGAGGGTACTATGTCTCTCAAGAGATATATCTGAAAACATTTGGAGATACCTGCTCTTTTGCATCTGTTCATCGGTGTTTTACCGGTGAACGGCAAAATCCGTAACCGTTTCTCCATCTTTCGTACACATCTTTTGGAGGGCGCATGGCAGGCAAGGCATACGACGAGAAGGAGCTGCCTCAGGTCATCAGCACGCTTGGCAAGGCGTTCGAGTTTGCAGAGAAATGCCTGCCCGAAGGTGCAGCAGGCTTCTATCGGCGCTTCGCGAACTCTTCGGTCGCCGCTACCTGCACAGGCCCCGATGCACATCCAGAGATTGGCGGATCTGCTATCGAGCTCGTTCTCGATGTGAATGAGGATGCTTCTATCGATACCCTCCTCATGAACGAGAAGAGGCTCTCGAAGCAGGAGACCGGACGTCTCAGATGGGAAGCGGAGCTTGTCTGCCGCTATCAATGGGAGACAGGCCTTCCCTTCCCTGCCGTCTTCCGCACGCTCACAGAAGAGCGTCTCCGCAAGCTCCATGCAGACTATGCCAAGCTTCCCCCGGCAGAGGTCGTGCAGAGAATCTCTGTCCCCGAGACCCATGAGAGCACAGCGACGAACCTTGCTCGCATCAGGCGCGAACGCGGCCTGTCTCAGGCAGGACTGGCCAAGGCTTCCGGCGTCACGCTCCGCTCCATACAGCAGTATGAGCAGAGGAAGAAGGACATATCCCATGCACAGGCACGAAGCGTACTTGCGCTCGCGCAGGCTCTCAGCTGCACGATGGAAGAGCTTCTGGAAAACGAAGAATCTTGAAGCAATGCACCCATTCGGCGGACAAAGAATGGCAGTTGCCATAGCAGCCGCCTAGCAGGACTATTCAGGCACTGATTACGTATGTTCAGTCGGAGGGGCATCTCTGGGCAGCGTCGGTCAAGGGGAGTAGTTCCTGTTTCGGCTGGGAGCTGGTGGACTCCCGCTTCGAGACTTGATCAAACGTACGTAACCAGTACCTCCCGGATGCCTGCGCATCCAGGAAACGGCTGCTCCAGAACTGAATGCATGCTGCCTGAAGCCGTCCGAATGATACCAATTTATGATAGGCAGCAAACCCGAATGGATGGTGCCAGCAACATCTACAGTTGCCGAACCTGCAACATTCTTGTTGCCTGCCTTTCAAATTACGAACAGTGCCACAGAAAGGCACAAGAGCAGCTATCCATGCGCACAAACGATGTTTCTTGACACAAGCTTGAAAGAGCAAGACAGAATCTGGCGGAATTGGAGAGTACAATGCGAGTATCGCTGGGCATGAGCCAGCAGCCAAGCAATACATATGCAGAGAAAGGGTCATTGATGAAACCTCGACCTCACAGTCGATGACCCCTCGGTGCTTCTTGCGAGTTGTGCCGCGGGGTACCCCCAAACAACAATCCGAACCAAGGAGCACCTATGATCTATCTGTCCCAACTCCTGGGCAATCCGGTCTACGACGCAAAGGGCGAAAACATCGGCCGCGTGAACGATCTGGGCATTGCCACAGGTGAAGTCTTTCCGCGTGTCACCTCGCTCGCAATCGAAGGCCCCAGCCGCACCCCGTTCATGCTCTCGTGGCGCAAGTATGTCGACACGTATAACGAGAACGAAGTGCGCCTGAAGGTTGTCAAGACCGATATCCGCTTCAGCTACCTCCAGCCGGACGAGGTGCTGATTGCACGCGACCTCCTGAACAAGCAGATTGTCGATACGCGTGGCGTCCGTGTCGTGCGCGTAAACGATCTGAAGCTCTCTGACACGAACTCCTCGCAGCTGCGCCTTCTGGGCGCCGAGGTGGGAGCTCGCGGCCTTCTGCGCACGCTCTCCCCCAAGCTCGAGCATGCTGTGCTCAAGATCGCCAAGGCCATGGGCAAGACCATCCCCGAGAAGATCATTGCCTGGAACTACATGGACCTTCTGGACCGCGACCTTTCCGACGTGAAGCTCTCGGTCACGCACAAGACGCTCGACGATATGCATCCGGCAGACATCGCCGACATCATCGAACGCCTCGATCCGCGCCTTCGTGGCCAGGTCTTCGCCCAGCTCGATGCCGAGCAGAAGGCAGGCACCATCGCCGAGTTCGACGATGACACGATTGCCGCCGACATCATGTCCTCCATGAACGATACGGACGCATCGCAGATGCTGTCCGAGATGGACCCAGACGATGCAGCAGAGCTCGTGGGCGAGCTCGACTACGACAAGGCAGAGAAGCTCCTGCGCCTCATGGGCGTGAAGGAGCAGCGCGCAGTACGTCAGCTCCTGGGCTACAAGGAAGATACAGCCGGCCGTATCATGACGTCGGAGGTCGTGGACCTCTTCGAGAACGATACGGTGGCAGACGCTGTAGAGGTGCTCTCGAACCTCGATGAGGACTTCGAAACCATCCACTACATCTATATCAAGGACAAGGACGACAAGCTCACGGGTGCCGTGTCGCTCAATGCCCTGCTGCTGGCCAAGGATGAGGACCACCTCAAGGACATTGCCGATATCGAGGACCTGAAGACCGCCAATCCGGATGATGACCAGGAGGATGTCGCAGAGGACATCGCAAAGTACAACCTTCTTGCCATGCCAGTCGTGGACGACCAGGGACACCTGCTCGGCAACGTCACGGTCGACGATGCACTGGATGTCCTCAACGAAGAGCACGCCGAGGACCTGCAGATTGCAGGCGCCGGCCACAACGACACCGCAGCAGAAGGACGCACGGGAGACCTTGCCTGGCTCATGCGCAACGAGGCATGGTTCTTCGTCTGGATGCTCGGCGTTGCCATCCTTGCTGCCATCTTCCACACCCGCCTGCCCTGGCAGGATATCGCGCTTGTCTCCTTCTGCATGCCGGTTGCGGTCATTGCAGGAAACGACGCTGCTGCCTTCGTGACGAAGAACTTCCTCGAGTACGACTCCGACGACGAGGATGCTCCCTCGATGCTCGGCATGGTGTTCAAGGGCGTCGGCCTCGGCCTCATCATCGCAATCTTTGTGGCCCTCATCGCGACCTCCATCATCGCGAACATCATGGATGCTCCGATGCAGTACACGATGAAGGGCGTGGCTGCAGCAGCAGCCACGGCGTTTGTCTGCTTCGCGACGACGCCCATAGCCCTCAAGGTCCTGCGCGCCCGCGACGAGCGCAACCTCGAGACCTCCGGCACGACCCTTGCCATCATCTACATGGCTGTCGCCATCGTCCTCTTCCTTGCAATCGCTCTCGCGAGCATGGGAATCTAGGGAGGCGTATGCATGACGGAAAAGAAGATCATGGCTGCCGTACCGGCAGCGCCTCAGGCTCCCGCACCCAGGGCACAGAAGCAGTCTGATGCCCCCAAGGCTTCTCAGAGCTCTTCCAGCTCCACGTCCCAGACGTCTTCAGCAGCTCCCAAGAAGAGCCACGATGTCGCGAAGAAGGCAGGCATCCTTGCCATCCTCGGTTCCATGGGGCCAGGCATCCTGACGGCCTTTGCCGGCAACGATGCAGGCGGCATCGCCACCTACTCCACGACGGGCGCGTCCTATGGCTTTGGCATGCTCTGGACCGTGCCGCTCATGTGCCTTCTTCTGATCGTCGTCCAGGAGACATCTGCCCGCATGGGATGCGCAACCGGCAAGGGCTTTGCCTCCCTCATCCGTGAGCAGTTCGGCGTCCGCATCTCCGCCCTTGCCATGATTGCCCTCATCATCTCGAACTTCGCAGTCACGCTCTCCGAGTTTGCAGGCATCGCCTCGGGCATGCAGCTCTTCAATGTGCCCATCATCGCAAGCGTGCCGGTCTCTGCCCTCATCTGCTGGATGCTCACGATCGGCGGCTCCTACCGAAAGATCGAGAAGATCCTCCTTGCCCTTTCGGCCGTGTTCCTCACCTACATCGTCTCCGGCGTCTTGGCAAAGCCTGACTGGGGAGCAGCGCTCAGCGCCACAATCATTCCCCAGGTATCGAACGATCCTTCCTACATCTCGCTCCTCGTTGCAAACATCGGTACGACCATCTCGCCGTACATGATCTTCATGGTGTCAAGCAACGTCGTGGAGAAGAACCTCGATGCAACGGACATCACTGCCCAGCGTGCCGACAACATCTCCGGCGCCATTGCTGCAGAGATCGTGACCTGGTTCATCATCATGACGACAGGAACGGTGCTCTTCCCGGCAGGCATCTCCGTCGATACCGCAGCTGACGCAGCCAAGGCGCTCGAGCCGCTTGCAGGCGAGTATGCTTCAGGCCTCTTTGCTCTGGGTCTCGTCGGCGCGTCATTCCTTGCTGCCTGTGTGCTTCCAGGCATCACGGCAAGCGCCGTCTGCGAAGCCTTCGGCTGGGAGCGCGGAGCAGACCGCAGCTGGAAGGAAGCTCCTGCCTACTACGGCATCATCACGGTCATCACGATTGCCTCTGCTGCCATCTGCTGCATCCCGAATGTCGACCTTTTCGGCATCATGATGGTCTCCCAGGTCATCAACGGCGTGATCCTGCCAATCCTGCTTGTCTGCATGGTGCTCATAGCCTCTGACCGCTATGTGATGGGCAGGCATGCAAATGGCCGCATCTGGAACGCCCTGACCTGGTTCATCGTCATTGCCGTGACAATCCTCACAGTCATCATGTTCATCCTTCAGGCCATGGGCTACTGAGGACCTCCGCCTATCCCCTTGAAGCTCGCTGCAATGGCAAAGAACGCCGGCAGCAGCACAAGCGCTGCTGCCGCGCTGCCATCAAGCGTGCCCTGCATTCCCTGAATGACAAGAGGGATGCCGAAGCAGAAGACAAGGACCGTAAGGATTGGCCAGAAACCACGCACGATCCAGATGCCAGGGCCGAAGATTGCCCGCAGGACGATGATGGGAAAGCCTGCCATAAGGACGATCGCGATGGAGCAGGCAATGGCACGCTCGGTCGTTCCAAGCTGCTCTGCTATCTGGAAGACCAGATCGATTGCGATGAAGATGACGAGCACTGCTCCCAGAAGCTTCAGGATCTTCTGTTCCATGGCTGAATCCCCTTTCTCATTCATTCCGAATGGATATACCCAGCATGCCCAGCAAGCAGGGCATCTTCTTTTCAGCGGTCAGCTCTTCCTCTCAGATGGAGCGCCAGCTCCATCTCCTGAAGCCGTAGGTCCACCCCGCTACGTGAAACAAAGCGTTTACACAATCTTGCTTGCATCCCAAGATGGCTGTGGCTTATAGTGTGCGCAACAGACAGGACGTCCAGGCAATCTGGACATTGATTCGATTTGAGAGGAGCGCCAGAGATGATTCGCATCGCCTGCACCGCAGACAACATGAATATGAACTGGTGGTGGCGCGATGTGAATACGATCGGTCAATCGTGAGTCTCTCGCGCCATGATACATACGCGAATCTTTGAGGGCTCCGGTATGACCGGGGCCCTCTTTTTGTCTGTCCAATCCCATCAAGCAAGCAATTCAGAAGTTCCATTCGAAAGGAAGATCCATCATGGCAGCAAAAACCCAGCAGGCACGTACCATCACCACCGAGGACCACGGCAAGCTCGATGTCCGCGCACTTGTCCTTCTTGCAGTCCTTCTGGCGGCAGGCTTCATCTTGAACTTTACGGTCGGCAAGGCAATATCGTCTGTCTCCGGCGGCATGATCTCCCCTGAGTTCATCATCTCGGCCTTCTGCCTCACGATCCTTGTGATCCGCCCGAACGTCGGCCAGGCCCTCATCATCGGCCTCATCTCCGCAGCCGTCATCCAGATCACGACGACCGCGCCCTTCGTCGACTTCGCAGCTGAAGGCGTTGCCGCCATGCTCATGTCCGTCATCGTTGCAGCTGGCATGAAGGGCTCCGCCAAGAAGATCACCCCTGCCATCGGCACCTTCGTCACGACCGTCGTCTCCGGCGTCATCTTCATGCTCATCCGCATCGCAATGGTCGGCGCTGCTGCCCAGCTCGCAGCTGCCATGCTCCCCGTCGTCTTCGCGACCGGCATCTTCAACGCAATCCTTGTCCAGGCCCTCTACTTCCCGATCTGCAAGGCACTCAAGGTCGAGGCATAAGGCATCTATCCGCAGCAGCTATCAGATCACATCGATCAGAACACAGAGTCAGCAAGAGAGAAGAGCATCATGGCAGACACGAACTCCCAGGCACGCACCGTCACCGCAGCAGCACACACCGGCACCGATGTCACGTCCCTCATCCTTCTGGCCGTCCTTCTGGCCGCAGGCTTCATCCTGAACCTCACGGTCGGAAACTCGCTTGCGATGGTCGGCATCAAGCCCCAGTTCATCATCGCTTCCTATGCCCTTGCCATCCTGCTCACGAAGGCCGACTTCAAGCAGGCTGCCATCTTCGGCCTCATCTCCGCAGCCGTCATCCAGTTCACGACCTCCATTCCGGGCCTCAACTTCGTGACCGAGCTCGTCGCTGCGCTGGCCATGGCTGCCCTCATCAAGCTCGACCTCAAGGTCGCCGGCAGGAATGTCACCCCGCTTGCCGCTGCCTTCGTGACGACACTTCTCTCCGGCGCCCTCTTCGCTGTTGCCGGCACCCTCATCATGGGCGCTGCTCTTGCGACGGTCGCCGTGAAGGTCCCGCTTGTCCTCGGCACGGCCGTCTTCAACGCAATCGTCGTCCAGGCACTCTATTTCCCCTTGAATAAGGTCCTGAACCGCTAGGATTCCATCAGCTACCATAGAGAGGGCCGCAGGAGCACCTGCGGCCCTCTTCTGTACCACGGCATGCTCCATGCATGCACTTATATATATGAAGCAGCAAGCAAGAAAGGGCAGCATGGCAGAAAGCACGAATACGCCCCAGCCCATCATCGAGCTCAAGGATGTCTCCTTCACCTACGCCTCGGCCGCATCCGACGGCACAGAGGCTCTGAAGCCGGCACTCTCCCATATCACGGCCACGATCAGCACCGGCGAGTTCGTCGGTATCATCGGGCCTTCGGGAGCAGGCAAGTCCACGCTCGCATCCGTGATGTCTGGCGCCATCCCTCACCACTTCAAGGGCACGCTCTTCGGCGCAACGCTCGTGGATGGGAAGGATACCTGCGACATCACGCTCACGGACATCTCCCAGATTGTAGGTTCGGTCCTCCAGGACATCGATACGCAGATGGTCGCCTCCGTCGTCGAGGACGAGATGCTCTTCGGCCTCGAGAACTTCGGCGTGCCCCATACAGAGATCGAAGGCAGGATCGAAGAGACGCTTGCAACTGTCGGCATCACCGATCTGCGTGACCGCGAGATCGCAACGCTCTCGGGCGGCCAGAAGCAGAAGGTCGCAATCGCTGCCATCCTGGCCCTATACCCCCGCGTCCTTGTGCTCGACGAGCCGACAGCCGCCCTCGACCCTGCCTCCTCGACCCTTGTCTTCGATACGCTCGAAGAAGTGCGCCGCCAGGGTGTCACGGTCGTCGTGATCGAGCAGAAGGTAGCCCTTCTCTCCAAGTACTGCGACCGCATCCTCGTGATGGATCAGGGCAAGCTCCTGCTCGACGGCACGCCCCGCGAGGTCTTTGCCCATGCCGAGAAGCTCCGCTCCATCGGCGTCGACTCTCCCCGTGTCGCCCGCATCTACAACAGCCTCGCAAAGGATGGCCTGCTTCCTCAAGGCAAGCCCTGCCTCACCGTGGAGGAGGCTGCCGCCATAGAGGAGCGCCTCATCCCCGAGGCTTCCAGAACTGCTCCGGCCGAGGGATCCTTCCGCCAGGGCTCGAAGCACGTCGTGGCAGCCAGGCCCCATGCAGAAGGGGCAGAGCCAGTTGTCAAGCTCCGCGACGTCTGCTTCCAGTATCCCAACGGCGGCGCTGCCGTGAAAGACCTCGAGATGAGCGTCTATCCCGGCGAGATGGTCGCCGTCGTCGGCCAGAACGGTGCCGGCAAGACGACACTCACGAAGCTCCTGAACGGCCTTCTGAAGCCCTCCTCGGGCGAGGTCAGGATCTCCGGCCTCTCGACGAAGGAGGTTCCGACAAGCCGCATCGCTGCCCACTGCGCAACGCTCTTCCAGAACCCCGACTACCAGCTCTGCAAGGATACGGTCTTGGACGAGGTGGCCTTTGGCCTCGAGCTCCAGGGGATTGATGAGGAGGAAGCAAAGAGGCGGGCACTCCGCGTGATCGAGCGCTTCGGCCTTCCCGAGAAGGAGTCTCCGTTCTCGCTCTCCCGTGGCCAGCGCCAGGTCGTGGCCTTGGCCTCTGTCGTCGTCATGGAGCCCGATGTCGTGCTCCTCGATGAGCCGACAAGCGGCCTTGACTACCGCGAGTGCATGACCGTCATGGACACCGTCTCCGAGATGGCCAATCGCGGCTGCGCTGTCATTATGGTCTGCCACGATATGGAGGTCGTCTCCGACTTCGCAGAGCGTCTGGTCGTTATGGCAAACGGGAGGATCTTGGACCGTGGCGCCGCGCTCGACATGTTCAGCGACACCTCCCTCATGAAGGAAGCCTTCATCGAGGCGCCGCAGATCGTCCAGCTCTCGCAGGTGCTCTCGCACACCATCAGTCCTGCATTTGCCGGCATAAGCCAGGTTTCCGGCATCGTCGACCTTACCGAGGAGATGGTTCAGCGTGGTTAATGTTATTGATTATGTACCGGGCAAGACGCTCCTCCACAGGCTCAATCCGGTGACGAAGCTTGCTATCGCTGCTGCCATCATCGTGGCAACCTTCCTCTCCGACACCTACGTGATGCTTCTGGGCCTTCTGGTCCTGACATTCGCACTCGGCTTCTATGCCAAATCCCAGGGCAAGCTCTTCTCGCTCATGAAGCTCCTGGTTCCTATCGCAGTCGTGATGCTCCTCTTGCAGACCGCCTTCGTGAGGACGGGCGAACCGGTCTTCCTGTGGATGACAAGCACAGGCCTCATCACAGGCTCGAAGGCCTGCCTGCGCCTTCTGGGCGTGGCGCTTCCCCTTATCCTCATGCTCTCCGTCACGAAGCTCAACGACCTCGCGAATGCCTGCGTCGAGGTGCTCCATATCCCCTACCGCTATGCCTTCACGTTCACGACAGCACTCCGCTTCGTGCCGGTCTTCTCCCAGGAGATGAACTCCATCATGGAGGCACAGTGTGCCCGCGGCGTGGAATACGACACGAAGAACCCGATCAAGAAGCTCCAGCTCATGCTTCCACTCTGCGTGCCCCTGCTTGTGACCTCGGTCGGAAAGACCGACGCCACAGCGCTCGCAGCCGAGCAGCGCGGCTTCTATCTGAGGACCCGCGAGAGCAGCTTCAAGCGCTACCCCATGGCAGCAGATGACAAGGGCGTCCTTATGCTCTGCGTGCTTCTGATTGTCCTCGGCGTCCTCTTCTAGGAAGCTCTTCGCCCCCGCCATCGTCCATCCTCATTCGGTATTCAGAAAGTGCTATAAATAGAACAGCTGCTCAATTGGGTACTGCATAAATAGGGCCAGCATGCTGCGAAGTGTGCTGTTTGGTGGGGGCTTCATCTATGGGTTCACCTTCATTGCCGGCGATGATCACCGGCATGTCGGCTTTCATCCTCTATACCGCTTCAACGCTCACCCTGCGCCGGAGTGCCACGTTCCATGCCTATCATGTGGCCCTCTTCTGGATTGCCTTTGCGCTGATCTCTGCAAGCACCCTTCTCGGCCCGGTAGCGGAAGGCACCGTCGATTCGCCCCTGCGCCTCTTCATTGCAGTCACCATGCCGCTGCTTCCTGCCGTCCACGCCACATGGGCGCTTGCTGTCTGGATGCACCCTTCGGAAGCCCGCTCGAATGACCTGAAATCGTTCGGCACGATTCTATGGGCGAGCTGGCTCATCCTGCATCTCACCGGGCTCTTCCTCGGATTCGCAAATTTCCGCTTGGGCGATATCCCCGCACTTGCCCTGAGCACGATGGCAGTGCTCGCTATCCTGCTCTGCTTCAAAGACAGCGGACACTCGCACCAGAACGCCTGAGGCTCACAGGAGCGGCATCCCTTCAGCAAGCTTCACGAACATCCCGGCTGCAACAGGAAGTATCCGGTCGTTGAAGTCATAGGCCGGGTCATGAGGAGCGGGCCACGTCTCCCCGTTTCCGACATAGAAGAGTGCCCCACACGTAAGCTTCGTATACCAGCCGAAGTCCTCAGACGGCCGCCAGGGCTCAGGCAGCTTTTCCTGCACAAATCCAAGCTCACGGGCGCTGGCGCGCACCTTCTCCGCTGCACGCCAGTCATTCACGGTTGCCGGGAAGGGGTCGCGCTTCTCTCTAGACGCAGAAAGCCCGAAGCGCTCTGCGAGCTCATGCGCTTCTTTCCCAAGCTCCTCTTCCATGCGTGCAAGGCCTTCATCTTCCCCAGCGCGCAGCGTGAACGAGATCTTTCCTCTTCCCGGAGATATCCCGAAGTCATGGCTTCCCAGAGTCATGCCCACCGTGGTCGCGAACTGGAGCTTCCCTTCCTTGCTCTTATCCAGCTTCTCGGCGGCAAGCTGCATGCGCGCAAGGACAGGTGCAGGATTCGTCCCAAGCTCAGGGGTCCCGGCATGGGCAGCATTTCCCTCGAAGGCAAACGTGAGCCCGCATGATGCCGGCTGCGTCATGCCCTCTCTCACCATCACGGCACCCTCCTCATGCCCGCTCAGGTTGTGAAAGGCATAGACCTCGCGGACACCTTGGGATGCAAGCCATGCTGCGCAGGCATGTCCGCCTTCGCCTGTCTCCTCTGCTGGCTGGAAGACGAGATAGACAGGACGTCTGATGGCGGCATCATGCTCCATCAGGCAGGCGGCTGCCACAAGCGCTGCCATATGTCCGTCATGCCCGCATTTGTGTGCGACGCCCGGGACTGTGGAGCCGTAAGGCAGCGAGATCGTCTCATCTATAGGCAAAGCATCCATATCGGCACGGAAGGCGATAGGCGCCACGCCTTCTGCCCCTTCAGGGCAGAAGCGCACAGAAAGCCAGCTGCCGTAATCTTCTGCAGCAAGCGAGGTATGGGAGGAAAGAAAATCCTGGATCCGCCGCTTCGCCCCAACCTCTCTGCCCGAAAGCTCGGGATGGGCATGAAGGTCATGACGGAAAGTGGCGATCTCATCCCAGAATGCATCATCCATGCGTATCCTCTCTTCCTGTACACCTTCGAGCCATTATGGAACGGCTCTGAGAGATATGGCAGCACTGTCGCTGTCCCGAAATGGAAGGCGCGTGGCCTATCATGGGATAGCCGCAAGTGCAGACTCAGAGCAGGGAGGCAGTCTATGGCAGAGATCAGGTGTGTCACAGCAGGAGAGGGCCGCTTTGCGCTCGAGGCAGTGGCTGTCCTCATGCCCCGCGGCATCACAGTCACGGCCTTCACCCCGGGATATGCCCATCTCGGCGCGACGGCACAGGCAATACCCAGGCCCGAGCATGACCGCACGGCTACCGTGAGCATCCTTGCCGTCCCCTGTCACAGAGACGAGATGCCTGCTCACGATATCGCGGCAGCCCTTGCCACGAAGTTCCGGGTGCCCGTTGCGGCAAGCTGCGGCTTCCATGTAGAGGCAGCGTCCGACGAGGATATCCAGAAGGTCCTTGCCACGACGAAAAAGCTCATCTCCTCGCTGGAAGAAGCGTGCGCCCCCTTCTTCGCAGATACTGCACAGTAGCGTCCGTCCGCCAGCGCGCAAGGCCATCTCCCGCCACTTTCAGGTGCACCTATCTTTGCCCCCGCTATCATGAAATGCAGAA
>NZ_JBEVTM010000026.1:0-25204 GCF_040884255.1 Olsenella sp. AGMB03486 | reverse complement strand
GGGGCCCCTGCACCATGCGGGGGCCCTTCCTGCATCTGCTATTCTGTCTCTGGCAGCTCGGGGAGACCGAACTCTTTTCTCAGTGCCTGGAAGCGTGCCTTCTCCTTCTCCTTTACCGGCTTAGACGTATCGTTCAGGGTGTGGTGCATCACGTCTGCATCTTTGAGCACCTCATCGAAGGGGCTATCGATCCGATCCTTGCTGTCATGGTTATAGATGGCAGAACAGATCATATTGGCCTCTTCGGGGGTCGTGAGATTCAGCTCATCTAGTACCGTTCGGGCGAGTGCTGCGCCCCTGTGGGCATGGTCGCTATAGCTGCCCGTCTCATAAGCTGCGAGATCATGAAGCATTGCTGCCATAGAGGCAAGCTCAGCGTTCTGCCCGCGCTTCTCGGCTATGAGGGTCGCCGCAAGGGATGCCCCATAAAGATGTACATATGCGCTTCTCCTGGTCTTCTGGTCCAGGGCATCAAGCCTGGCATCGACATAAGCCCTCAGCTGCTTGAGACGTGACATGGTGCCTCCTTAGGACGAATATCTCCTTGTATCGTACGCTGAAGCAGGAAGAGGGGGCAGCGGTCCCGGCAAGCGGCTGCAAAGCCTTACAAGGCCTTTGGGGCTACGTTCGCCCTCAGCCCTGCATGTCCGATTGCTGATGGGGTATATCATGTCATCGGTCAGCTAACCCCTGAGATCTATGAGGTGATTGCAGTGGCACGTATCGGCGCACTCGAAGCAGGCGGCACAAAGATGGTCATGGCAATCGGCGATGAGGAAGGACATATCCTCGAGCGCGATTCGGTCCCGACGACAGCTCCTGAGGAGTGCGTACCTCCGATGGTCGAATGGTTCCGTGAGCGCAATATAGATGCTCTCGGTATCGGTGCTTTCGGCCCGACCTGCGTCGACCCCGCAAACAAGCTCTTCGGCTCCATCCTCGAGACCCCGAAGACGGCATGGCGGTATTACAACTTCAGGAATGCCTTCGTGGAGGGCCTCCATATCCCTGTGGGCTATGACACGGACGTGAACGTTGCCTGCCTCGGAGAGGCTGTCTACGGCGCCGCCAAGGGCCTTGACTACGTCGTCTACGTCACGATCGGCACAGGAATCGGTGCTGGTGTCATGGTCGAAGGCAAGCTCATGCACGGCATGATGCATCCTGAGGCCGGACACATCCTTTTGAAGAGGGATCCTGAGGATACAGCTCCAAGCAGCTGCCCCTATCATGATGACTGCTTCGAAGGCCTTGCTGCCGGACCTGCCATCCAGAAGCATTGGGGAAAGCCGGCAGCTGAGCTTACCGATAATCCGCGCGTCTGGGACCTCGAGAGCTACTACCTTGCCCAGGGCCTCATGACTTACATTCTCTGCTACTCGCCGAAGAAGATCGTCCTCGGTGGTGGCGTCATGCACCAGGAGCAGCTCTTCCCGCTCGTCCGCAGCAAGGTGGCGCGCATGATGAACGGCTATATCGTGACACCCCAGATGCAGGATCTCGACAGTTATATCGTGTCTGCCGGCTGCAATGGCGACCAGGGCATCCTGGGCTCGCTCGAGCTTGGCAAGAAGGCGCTCGCCGAAGCATAAAGCAGGACTGAGACAGTGCGAGATGAAGCATGCCCGTGCCGAAAGGTGCGGGCATGCTTATCTAGACTATCTAGATGGCAAGCGCGATGATGAGCGATATGATGCCAATGCCTGCAAGCGGGAGGCACCCGCAGACGAAGGAGGCGAGCGGAGCAAGCTCGTAGTACTTCACATAGCAGAGAAGGCTCAGGAGGAAGCCGATGGCTGCAAGAATCGCGATGAGCGCGGCAGAAACGATGCGGTCCTGCGCTGCGAGCCCTGCGGCGCAGAAGAGCTCGAGTGCCAGCCAGGCACAGAAGAGGACAAGCTCGGTCGTAGGGACCCGGCTGAAGAGGCGCTCAGTCACGAAGAGCAGGACCATGTAGAGCACGATGCCTCCCGCAAGCGCGATGATGCCGGCATGGGGAGGAGCGAGGATGCCTGCACCCTGGGCAATGCGCGTAGCGCCCAGAGCGCCCAGGATGACAGCCAGAATGATGGCTGCGATACCGACATAGCGGAGCGGACCTGTGGCTTCCTGGCCTCCCACCTTCGGCCAGAAGAAGATTGCCCACCAGGCAAGATAGGCGAGGCAGCATCCTGCCATCTGTGCGTGGCCGCATCTGATTGCTGCCAATGCTGCATCCATTGTGTGCCTCCCTGCAACTGCATTCTGCCTTGTACCTTAGCAGCCTTTCGTGAAGCTTCCTGCGCATTTCGCGCATGCCTGCTTCCCATGTCATCTTCCTATTTGGCAATGTGCAGTTTGCGTAACAATCCGCAAACATAGTGTACGGGCCAGCAATTGGCACAATTCAGCCTGCCAGTAGGTGTATTCTCAGCACGGTATGTGCGCACGGGGCGCACTTTTGTGCGATTGCAGGAAGGCGCGGGGAGCGCCCAGATCCTGCGTATCGAAGGGAGAACCATGTCGAAAGGTATCGTTTCGTCTTCGCTGTCCCGCCGTCAGTTCCTCGGCTTCGCAGCCGCAGGCGCGGCCGCAGCAGGGCTTGCTGGCTGCGGCAACTCCAGCTCGAGCAGCTCTTCTTCGAGCAGCGAGTCCAAGACGATCGACACGCTGCACGTTGCATTCGTGCCTTCCAAGGATCCTGACCAGATCATCACGGCTACCGATCCTCTGAAGCAGATGCTCATCGATGAGCTCGGCAACCAGGGCTACACCGTGAACGATGTCGACATCACGGTCGGCACGAGCTATGAGGCAGTCGGCGAGGGCCTGACCTCCGGTACCATCGACGTGGGCTTCATTCCGGGCGGCACCTATGTCCTCTACTCCGATGGCTGCGAGGTCCTGCTCACCGCTACGCGCAACGGCCTTTCCATCGACTCCGACGATCCGAAGGACTGGAACGACCAGAAGCCGACCACGGCATCCGACCAGCAGGTCACGTTCTACCGTGCCCTCCTCATCGCTGGCCCGAGCGATGCCGGCAAGGCTCTCGGCGACAAGGTCAACAATGGCCAGGAGCTCACCTGGGACGACATCAACGGCGCCAACTGGTCCGTCATGAGCTCGAGCTCTCCTGCAGGCTATATCTATCCGTGCCTGTGGCTCAAC
Source organism: Olsenella sp. AGMB03486 (assembly GCF_040884255.1). Taxonomy (NCBI): domain Bacteria; kingdom Bacillati; phylum Actinomycetota; class Coriobacteriia; order Coriobacteriales; family Atopobiaceae; genus Olsenella; species Olsenella sp. AGMB03486. The sequence goes on along the minus strand of NZ_JBEVTM010000026.1, from coordinate 22,054 downwards.
GACAACTACGGCAAGACGGTCCTCGACCTCACGCATGCTGTCCAGTCCGACTCCTACGGCTCCGCCTTCGCACGTCTCGCTTCCGGCCAGGTCGACGCTCTGTGCGTCTATGCTGATGGCCGTCGCGACTATGAGTCCAAGTGGACGTCCGACTACAGCCGTACCGCCGGCATCTGGGACGAGACGAATGTCATCGGCGTCACGAAGCCGATCTACAACGACACGATCTCTGCCTCCAAGGCCTCCAAGACGATGACCGACGACTTCAAGAAGGCCTTCTCCCAGGCCATGATCAACATCGGCAACACCGATGAAGGCAAGAAGGTCATTGCCATCTACAGCCACAACGGCTATGTCGAGGCACAGGACTCCGACTATGATTCCGAGCGCGAGGCTCAGGAAATGGTCAAGAAGCTCAAGTCGAGCTCCAACTCTTAAGGCATTCTGAACGCGTCGGTACCACTCCTGGTGGCCCGGCGCGTTTTTCCGAACGGGGATGCGTCTGGCGTCCCCGTTTGCATGCAGGTCTCATGACAGGATGGATAGATGATAGAGTTCTCCCATGTGTCGATGCGCTACCCGAACGGGTTCGAAGCGCTCAAGGATGTCAACCTCACGATCGAGGACGGCCGCTTCGTCGCAATCATCGGCCGCTCCGGTGCCGGCAAGTCGACCCTGATCCGCACGGTCAACCGCCTGAATCCAATCACCGAGGGCACGGTGACCGTCAACGGCACCGATGTCGGATCGCTCAAGGGCAAGGAGCTGCGTCGCTTCCGCCGCAAGATCGGCATGATCTTCCAGTCGTTCAACCTGATCACCCGTACAACCGTGATCAGGAACGTGCTGACCGCCTTCGTGCCTGATATCCCGTGGTACAGGGCCCTGTTCGGCATCTTCACGAAGGAAGAGAAGATGGCGGCACTCGAGTCCCTCGACAAGATGGGCATCCTCGACAAGGCCTACGTCCGCTGCGACCAGCTCTCCGGCGGCCAGCAGCAGCGTGTCGCCCTTGCGCGCACGTTGACTCAGAACCCTGAGATCATCCTTGCAGACGAGCCGGTCGCTTCGCTCGACCCGATGACCGCCCGTCAGGTCATGGACGACCTGAAGCGCATCAACCAGGACATGGGCATCACGATTCTCCTGAACATCCACCACGTGGACCTCGCGCTCAAGTACTGCGACTCCGTCCTCGGCATCCGTGCCGGCGAGGTCGTCTACTATGGCCCTGCATCCGATGTGAACCAGGATGTGCTCGACGAGGTGTATGGCAAGGACGCCGAAGGCGACGAGGCACCGCTCATCGTGCCCGAGCTTTCCAAGGAGGCGGCCGATGCCCGCTAAGCACGCCAGCGCCAAGGTCCCCGAGACGATCTCGGGCGGCATTGCGCTTACCTGGTATGACAAGATATTCAAGCCGAAGACCGTGACGCTCGAAAACGGCAAGACCGTCACGAGGCGCGCTTCCCGCGGCCCTGTCATCGCTGTCCTCATCATTATCGTCTCTATCATCTCGATCCAGGTCACTGGCTTCGATATGACGGTGCTGGCAGAGAATGGCGGACGCTTCTGGGACATCCTCTTCTCGATGTTCCCGCCCAACTGGGACTACATGCCATCCGTGTGGCAGCCGCTCTTCGACACGATCAAGATGTCGCTTTTGGGCTCCTTCATCGGATCTGTCCTCGTGATTCCGTTTGCTGTCGCCGCATCGACGAACATCGTCCACAGCAAAGTCGTCGTCGCCCTCATGCGCCTTCTGCTTTCGATCATCCGCACGCTGCCGACGATTGTCACGGCCCTCATCGCGACCTACATCTTCGGCCTCGGCACGCTTGCCGGCACGACCGCTATCGCAATCTTCACGTTCGCCTATGTCGGCAAGATCCTCTACGAGGAGATCGAGACCGTCGATATGGGTGCCTTCGAGGCAATGGAAGCCATGGGTGCGAGCAAGGTCCGTGCCTTCACTTCCGCTATCGTGCCGCAGATCCTGCCATCCTATCTCTCGAACTGCCTCTTCTGCTTCGAGGGAAATGTCCGCTACGCGTCCATCCTCGGCTACGTCGGTGCAGGCGGCCTCGGCCTTGTCCTCAATGAGGGCATCGCCTGGCGCATGTATCCCGAGGTCGGCATGGTCCTCGTGGCGCTCTTTGTCACTGTCTTCATCATCGAGTCCATCAGCCGCGCACTGCGCAGGCGTCTGGCTTAAGGAGGTCCGCATATGGAAGAACGCATTCTCAAGGCATATGAGGACCGCCCGAAGGGCTGGCTCTTCGAGCTTGCCTGCGCCGTTGTCGTCGTTGCCCTGCTTGTCTGGAGCGGCTCTGCCGTCGAGGCATCCGGCACGGGCCAGGATGGCGGACAGATCGCCCTCAACATCCTTGCCGGCATCGCGCATCCTGATACCAGCCTGCTTTTCAACCTTACGACCGGAGGCGTGCCGTACCTGCTCGTCGAGACGATCTGCATCGCCTTCCTCGGCACGGTCGTCGGCGCCATCATCTCGATCCCTTTGGCCTTCCTCGCCTCGAGGAACCTTACCGGCAGGGTCGTCTCGAACATCGCCCGTCTCATCATCATGGCCGTCCGTACGGTGCCGCCCTTCGTCTACGGCCTCATGTTCGTGCGTGTCACTGGCCCTGGCCCCTTCGCTGGCCTTCTGACGATGTCGCTCTGCTCTGTCGGCATGGTCTGCAAGATGTACATCGAGACGATTGAGGATCTCGACTACCGCATCCTCGAGTCGCTCGACGCAGAGGGCGCAACGACGTGGCGCAAGATCCGCTTCGGCGTCATTCCGCAGCTCTCGAGCTCCTTCATTTCGACGGCCATCTACCGCTTCGATATGAACCTGCGCGACGCTACCGTCCTCGGCCTCGTCGGCGCTGGCGGTATCGGCGCTCCGCTCATCTTTGCAATGAACGCCTACCGCTGGAACGAGGCAGGTTCGATCCTCTGGGGGCTCGTCGTCCTGATCCTCATTGTCGAATACATCTCGACGCGTATCCGCACGCATCTGACGAGGGGTGTCTAGGTGTCAAAGCTCCATATCGCATTTACGTCCGATACGCATGGACATATCCTCGATGAGGACTATGCAACGGGCAGACGTGCACACATGGGCATCTGCCGCCTCATGGACCCCATCCACGACTGGTGCTCTCACGGCGACTCCCTCATCGTCGATGGGGGAGACACCATGCAGGGCACGCCTCTCATGAAGGTCTGGCTCCGCGGCAGCCGCAGGGGCACGAATCCCTGCGCGCTTGCCCTGAACCGTCTTGGCTGCGAGTATGTGACGCTCGGAAACCATGACTTCAACTTCGGGCGCGACGTGCTTCAGCAGTACCTCGAAGAGCTCGATGCAGTCTGCGTCTGCGCGAACGTGCACGACGAGCGCGGGGAGCTTCCAATCGTCCCGTCCTCTGTCTGCACGCTCCCTTCGGGCCTTGTTCTCGGTATCACCGGCATCGTGACGGACTATGTGAATATCTGGGAGAGGCCAGAGCATCTCGAGGGCATCACGATCGAAGATCCCGTGTCGGCGGTGCAGCGCGAGGCAGCGAAGCTCCGCGAGGAAGCAGACCTGGTCGTCTGCATCTATCACGGCGGCTTCGAGGAGGACCTTGCCACCGGCAGGCGGCTCTCGAAGACGCGCGAGAATGCTGCCTGCGAAATTGCACGCACGGCCGATATCGACCTGCTCCTCACAGGCCACCAGCATATGGCAGTCGACGGCGTGAAGATTGCGGGCACCTGGTGCGTGCAGCCGCCAGCAAACGCTACGAGCTTCATTGCGCTCGAAGGCACAGACGATGGCTCTGGCTGGGTGTGGAGCTCAGATCTCATGGCGGCAGATGGTGCACCCGACGACCTGCTCAGCTCCATGCTCGCACCGCTCGCTGCCAAGACCGAAGAGTGGCTTGCCGAACCGGTGGGCGAGCTCGAGGCTCCGATCGAGGCTGAGGAGAAGCTCTCCTGCGCCCTCTCAGGCTCTGCCGTCGCCCATCTCATCAACGAGGCACAGATCGAGGCGGGCGGTGCAGATATCTCGTGCACGGCACTGCCGAATGGCGCCACGGGCCTTCCGGCGAAGGTCATGGAGCGCGACATCTGCGCTGCCTATCCCTTCGCGAACCTCCTCATGAAGGCAGAGATCACGCGCGAGGTGCTGCTGTCCTCGCTCGAGCGCTGCGCCTCCTATCTCGAGCTTGGCCCAGACGGCAAGCCTCAGATATCAGACCTCTTCCTGCGTCCGAAGGTCGAGCACTATAACTTCGATCTCTATGAGGGGATCCACGCCGTTGCTGACTTGAGGCTTCCTGTCGGCAGACGCATCACCGAGCTTACGATGGCAGACGGAAGTCCCGTACCCGAGAAGCTGACGCTTGCCTTGAACGACTATCGTTCGACCGGCACCGGCGGCTATGAGGCGCTCGGAGAGTGTCCGTCTGAGCCTGTCGGCTCCGACGAGGTCCCTGACATCATTGCGGCCTTCCTCAGGAAGAAGAGCCCCTATGTGCCCAGACGCACCTGCTCGCTCGAATTCATCTGGCAAGACTGAGAAGTGCCGGGAAGAGACGATCTTCCCGGCACTTTTCTCTGCTTGGCCCCTTTTCCTAGCGGAGCTTCACCGTGAAGGGCCCTTCGTCCTCGACGGGAGCGATATCCACGATATCGTCGATACGGTAGTCGATCGGGAAGTCGCGGTAGGCGTTCTGGAGCTTCCCGAAGAAGGAGGAGATGGCATCGGGCGTGCCCTGGAGCTCCATCCTGACCGAGCCATCCCATTCATTCCGTACCCAGCCGGTGAGGCCAAGCTCGAGCGCAATCCTGCGCGAGGTCCAGCGGAAGCCGACGCCCTGGACCTGGCCCACGAAATGCACGGTGCAGCGCCTCAATGCCTTCCTGTCCTCTTCTGCCATGGCAGTCTCCTTCCTCTTGTTCATGTCCCGATGATACCCAAATGTACGGAGACACGGCCTTGCTGCGGCCCGGTTTCGTGCCATTTGCCTGCTTCCCCTCAGCTATGGCCTGTTCCCTCTGCCTATACTGGGAAGGATAATCAAGGGTGCAGCCGATTCCAGGAGGTGGCAGATGGCCTTCGTCGAGTTCAGGGATGTCTCGAAGATATACCGCATGGGCGAGGTGGAGGTCGCTGCAGTCAAGGACATGGGCTTCACGATCGAAGAGGGCGAGTTCGTCGTGATTGTCGGTCCCTCGGGTGCCGGCAAGACAACGGTCCTGAACATGCTTGGCGGCATGGATGCAGTCACGGATGGCAAGATATGGGTCGCAGGGACCGAGGTATCGGGCATGGGGGAGCGCGACCTCACGTTCTACCGCCGCTACGATATCGGCTTCGTCTTCCAGTTCTACAACCTCGTCCAGAACCTCACGGCGCTTGAGAACGTCGAGCTGGCAACGCAGATCTCGAAAGATCCGCTTGATCCGGCGACGGTGCTTCGCGAGGTCGGTCTCGGCGAGCGGATGGACAACTTCCCGGCACAGCTTTCCGGCGGCGAGCAGCAGCGCGTCTCCATAGCCCGCGCCCTCGCAAAGAATCCGAAGCTCCTGCTCTGCGATGAGCCGACAGGAGCCCTCGACTATGCGACGGGCAAGTCGATCCTGCATCTTCTGCAGGCAAGCTCGCATGCACACGGCAAGACCGTTGTCGTGATCACCCACAATGCCGCCTTCACGGCTATCGCAGACCGCGTGATTCGCATCCATGGGGGACACGCTGTGGCAAACGAGGTCAACGAGCATCCTCTCGATGCCGATACCCTGGTCTGGTAGTGCCATGAAAGGCGCATTCAGAAAGAGCCTGCTTCGCAAGATCTCAGGGTCGTGGGGACGCTTCCTCGCAATCCTCGGTATTGTCGCGCTCGGCTGCGGCTTCTTTGCCGGCCTCAACATGGTCGGCCGCGACATGCGCCTGGCAGGGGATGCCTACTACGATGATTCTGCGCTCTACGATATCCGCCTTGTCTCGACGCTCGGCTTCACTGACCGCCAGATGGACAAGATACGGGATACCGAGGGCGTCGAGGATGTGATGCCCTCCTTCTCCTGCGATGCGATGGTCTCGCTCAACAATGATGAATACGCGGTGAGGATCTCCTCCCTGCCGGAAGGTGCCGCGGAGGGCACCTCCTCCATGAACAAGGCGGAGCTTGTGAGCGGTGCGTGGCCTGAGGCAGACGATGAATGCGTGATGAGCGCCGATGTATCGATGCGGGAGAATCTCTCGATTGGCGATGCCGTGACAGTCCTCTATGGGACAGGCGATATCGACTCCGTGCTCACGCAGAAGACATTCCGCGTCACGGGGCTTGTGCGCTCGGCCGACTATGTGGATACCTCGCTTCTTGGCACGACAGCCTTGGGGTCAGGCAAGATCGAGCAGTACCTCTTCGTGCCTGATGGAGCTTTTGCAGACAATCTTCCCTATACGCAGGTCTATGTCACGGTCACAGGAGCACGCGCAAAAGATGCCTTCTCGGACGAGTACACAGACATCGTCGATAGTGTCGAGACGAGGCTCGAGGACGAGGCAGATGACCTTGCCCGGGACCGTCTGGCTGAAGTGAAGGATGCAGCGCAGGAGAAGGTCGACGAGAGCAGGGCGACCTACGAGAGCGAGAAGGCAGACGCAGAGAGCCATATAGCTCAGGCACAGTCGCAGCTCGACGATGCCCTGGCGACGCTTGAGGAGAACAGGCAGGCACTCGAAGAGGGCAAGGAGAAGGCTGCATACGGCTGGAACACGTACTGGGAAGAGAGGCGCCAGGCCGAAGCACAGCTTGCCTCGGCCAAGGCCCAGCTCGAAGCGAGTCTGTCTCAGCTTGATGATGCGGAAGCACAGCTCGGGATGACGGAGGCGGATATCGATGCGGCACGCCAGAAGCTCGAGGAGGGCAAGAGCGAGCTCGAGGCTGGCAAGGAGACATGGGAAGAGAAGCGCTCAGAGCTTGTCCAGGCGGCATCTGACATGGACACGATCCAGGGCGTCCTCACGACGCTCGATACGTGGGCACAGCGCACGGACGAGCCGACCGAGGAGGAGATCTCTGCCCTCGCAGACGAGGTAAAGGGCGGCATCGAGGCTGCAAAGGACCTTGCCTCCTCAGACCTTGTGGACTTCGGCGACGAGGAGACGAAGGCGCGTCTTGAAGCTCTTGCCGACGAGGTGATCTCCGAGTTCGACGGCATCGACCTCGACGACGATCCGGAAGCTGTCCTGGATCAGATACGCGCTGCCGCTTCTGCTGCGATAGCAGATGTCCAGGAGGCCTGCACCGAGGTTGAGACCCAGATTGCATCCGGCATAGACGAAGGCGATACGAAGATTGCAGACGCCGAGCGCGAGCTTGCCGACAACGAGATGAAGCTCGATGAGGCGCAGAGCGCCCGCACCCAGATAGATGCGGGCAGGCAGCAGCTGGAAGAAGGCTGGGCGCGCTACTTTGAGAGCAAGAAAGATGCCGAAGCGCAGCTTGCTTCGGCGTACCAGCAGCTCGTGGACGCAGACAGCCAGATTGCCTCAGGCGAGAGCCAGCTCGAGGATGGCTATGCGCAGTACGAGGAGGGCATCTCGGAGCTTGTCAGCAAGAAGGCAGAGGCCGAGAGCAGGTTTGCCGATGCTGCCCAGCAGCTCCAAGCTGCGCAGGATGCGGTCGACGGCATCGCCGAGCCTTCGGTCTATGTGCTTGATCGCACGAAGGGCGTAGGACAGGTCAGCTACGGAAACGATGCCTCCCGCATCGATGCGATTGCCCAGGTCTTCCCGCTCTTCTTCTTCCTCGTGGCGGCCCTTGTGGCACTCACGAGCATGACCAGAATGGTCGAGGACGACCGTATCGAGATCGGCACGTACAAGGCGCTTGGCTACTCGGCGGGGCAGATTGCGCAGAAGTATCTCTTCTATGCCGGGGCTGCCTCGCTTCTGGGTGCCGTGCTCGGCACGCTCTTCCTCTCGCAGCTTCTGCCTGCAATCGTGACGCGTGCCTACGGGACGATGTATGTCGTGCCGTCGCTTCCGTTCCCACTGCCGATCGATGTGCCGACGGCGCTTCTTGCCTGTCTGGCAGGAGCCAGTGCGACCTTGGCTGCAACATTTGCTGCCGTATGGGCAGAGATGCGCGAAGTGCCCGCAGCCCTCATGCTGCCGAAGGTGCCTCCTGCCGGAAAGAGGATCCTGCTCGAGTACATCCGTCCGGTCTGGCACCATATGAGCTTCCTCTGGAAGGTCACGTTCAGGAATCTCTTCCGCTACAAGCGCCGCCTCGTGATGACCCTGATCGGCATTGCTGGCTGCTGCGCCCTGCTGCTTACGGGCCTTGGTGTCCGTGATGCGATATCCGATATCGTCGACAAGCAGTACGGCGATATCTGGCACAGCAACGTGGAGGTCTCGCTCGACGAGGACGCGACGGAGGAGGACAAGGAGGCGGTCGAGAGCTATCTTGCGGATGCCGGGGCAGAGACATCTGGTGCCTGGACCGAGAACCTCAACATGCAGGCAGGGTCTGAGACGGCTTCTCCTCTTTCCTGCATCCTCATCGTGCCTGAGGACCCTGAGAGCTTCTCTGGCATGGTGACGCTCAGGGAGCGCACGTCCGGGGCATCGGTGCCGCTCGACGAGGACTCGGTGCTCGTGAGCGAGAAGCTTGCCTCCGAGCTTGGACTATCTGTCGGCGATACGATCGAGATCTACGACCAGGACGATATCGGCAATGCGGCAGGAGAACCCCATGCGCTTGCGATCACGGGCATCTTCGAGAACTATCTCTCCTACTACGTGATTGCAGGGCAGAATGCCTATACGTCTGCCTTTGGCGCAGAGCCCAAAGCCAGCCGCCTCTATGCCTCGGCACCAGGGACGGCTCAGGAGCACCGCAGCATGGCAGAGGAGATGCGGGACCTCTCAGGCGTCTCTGCCGTCTCCTTCAACGACGACACGATCTCGTCCTACCGTGCGATGCTTGCGACGGTCGATTCCGTCATGGTCGTGCTCGTCGTCGCAGCGGCCCTCCTTGCCTTCATCGTGCTCTACAACCTTACGAACATCAACATCCAGGAGCGTATCCGCGAGATTGCAAGCCTGAAGGTCCTGGGCTTCACCCGCCACGAGGTCGCATCCTACGTGTTCCGCGAGATCATCCTGCTCTCTGCTCTGGGTGCCGCCATCGGCCTTGCTGCCGGCATCTTCCTCGAGCGGTTCGTTATCGTCACGGCCGAGGTCGACTTCGTGATGTTCGGCCGCGATATCCATCCGGCAAGCTTTGCGATCGCATTCGGGATGACCATGATGTTCACGCTGATTGTAATGGCGGCCCTCTCGCCGAAGCTTGCCCACATCGATATGGTGGAAAGCCTCAAGTCGGTCGATTAAGATAGGTAAGGACAAAGCTGGAAAGCACTCCTGGAAGATGTTCCGGGGAAGGAAGGCAAGCCATGGCAGAAGCGAAGTTCTACCTTATGACAGACTCTCCCTGCGACTTCACGCAGCAGATGGTGGATGATGCGAATATCGGCATGTTCCATTTCACGTATACGGAGGCCGGCAAGGAGGATGGCGGCTTCCACGGCGTGGACGACCTCTTCGTGTCCCGCACGCCACACGAGTTCTATGAGGCAATCAGGCACGGAGCGATGCCGATGACATCGCAGCCGGCACAGATGGAGTTCGAGAAGGCGTTCCGCGAGCGTGCCGATGCAGATCTGCCGACGGTCTATCTTGCGTTCTCGTCGGGCATCTCGGGCTGCTATGAGGGCGCCTGCACGGCGCTTGACCGTGTGAAGGACGAGCTGGGCAGACCCGACCTTCCGATCTACATCGTGGACTGCAAGATCGGCTCCACGTCCCAGTATCTCTTCATGGTCGAAGCAATACGTCAGAGGGACAAGGGCCTCACGGCGACCGAGATGGTCGAATGGGCCAAGGAGGCACGCTACTTCGTCCAGACCATCTTCATGGTCGACGACCTCGATGCCCTGCATAGGGGAGGACGCGTTCCCAAGAGCGTCGCTGTCGTCGGTGGCGCCCTCGATGTGAAGCCGCTTCTGACCTTCGACCTCGATGGTGCGCTCTCTGTCGTCGGTGTCACGCGTGGCCGCAAGAAGGGCCTCCGGAAGATGGCATCGTTCTACGAGAGGACGCACAACACGGATATGTTCTCTTCGGTCGTCGCAATCGGCAATGCCGACTGCCCGAAGGATGCCGAGCGCTTGGCCGACATGATCCACAAGACGGACGAGACGGCGGTGACGATGATCTCGACGATTGGCCCGACCATCGGCTGCCATGTGGGGCCGGGCATGGTGTCATGCTGCTTCTGGGGTCCCGACAGGAGGAAGGGCATGTCGGTCTCCGACCGCATCGCCCAGAGCGTGCGCGGCAAGAACTAGAAGAGATACCTATAGACATGAGCGAAGGGTCCGGATTGCTCCGGACCCTTCGCTGTGAGTACCTCGCTTTGATTCCTGTGCCTACTGGGCGTTTTCGGCAAGCTCGGTCGCGAGCTTCCTCCAGGTCTTGATTGTCTCTGCCATGACAAAAGACTTGAAGGGCTTGAGATCGCCCTGGCGGTTGAAGGCCTCGAGAGCCTCGTAATAGGCGGGGCGGTCGGTCGCGAAGATGACCGCAGGTGGGTTGCCGCCCATGATGAGGGTGTAGTTCATGAGGAGGCGGCCAGAGATGCCATTGCCGTCAGCGAATGGGTGGATTGTCTCGTAGCTGGCGTGGAAGAAGCTTGCTGCCGTGAGGACACGCTTCGGCGTTGCGTCGCCGAGGGCGTCGCTCACCTGGTCGCAGAGGTCGTCCACAAGGCCCGGGACCTCTTCGGGGTCTGCTCCGATCTCCGTCGAGTCGGGGATGATGCAGTCGCCGAGACGGAACGTGCCAGGGCGCTCGCCGTCTGCGAAGTTGCGCTCGGAGTAGGTGGCAGCGCAGAGCGTCTGGTGCAGATCGAGCACGAGCGAGGTATCGATCGGGCGCTCCTCGGAGAGGTACTGCGTTGCACGCATCCAGGCGCGCTTCTGGTTGAAGACCTGGACGAGCGGCTTGAGCTCGCCGGTGTAGTTCTCCACGGCGTCCTTGTCGAAGATCTGGCGTGCCACTTCGTGAGAGGTGTGTTCCTTCTCGATGCGTGCCGAGTTGAGCGAGAACGAGAGCGCAAAGTCATCGAGCGCTGCCTGCTTCGTCGTCTCGTCGAGATCTTTCCACCAGCCGCAGATTCCGAGATACATGCCTTCGAGGTTCATCGTGTGCCTCCCTATGAGAGCGGCCTTGTGCCGCATTGGTATCAGAACCATCGTATCCCAATTGCTGCCGTCTCAGCACAGGGGCGCCAGACGATGCGGCCAATGGGGGAGAAGGCAGCATCTGCGCAGGTCATGCGCGTTCCGTCTGCATATCTTGGGGAGATGTTCTGGAGACGTCTCCATAAGCCTAGAAGCTATATACAAAGCAAAACTTAATAACATAGCGTAGTGCACAGTAGTATGCAATGGAAAATTGGCTATGATTTGAAAAATTTTGAAAATCATGCTAAACTAGTGCCAATTCGTCAGAAAGGGGCACGTGCATGTACAAAGTCGGCGAGTATGTGGTTCATCCAGGCCAGGGCGTCTGCAAGGTAGAGGAGATTACGGACGATGCGGCTCCCTCCTACAAGCTGATGCCAGTGGGGCAGAGGAACCCGATGCTGATCAGCTTCCCGGTCGCATCCGAGGGACGGCTGCGTCCGATTCTCTCGCGCGAGGAAGCGCGTGCCATCATCCGCGAGTATCCGACCATGGCAGTGGAGAAATTCACGGACAGGAGCCGTGCGCTTGAGGAGGAGCACTTCAAGAAGGAGATCAAGAACGGCTCCTGCCAGGACTCTGTCCGCATCGTGAAGACGTTTCGCAAGCGCATTGCCGATGTCCAGGCAAAGAACAAGAAGCCGCCTGTGGTCTTCCAGCGCATCTTGAAGGAAGCGAGCGAGCGGTCGCTGCGCGAGATGTCTGTTGCTCTCGATATGAGCTCAGAGGATGTCGCGGCGCTCTTCGAGTCGTCTGTGGCAGCTTCCGAGAACTAGCACAAGAGGGGCCTGCATGAATCTCAGACAGCTCGAGTATTTCATGGCAATAGCCGAGGAGCACCAGATCACGGCAGCTGCCCGGCGCCTGCATATCACCCAGCCGCCTCTGTCCTATGAGCTTTCATCGCTCGAGCGCGAGCTCGGCGTCAAGCTCATAGAGCGCGGGCCCCGCTCTGCGGAGCTGACCGAGGCAGGCCAGCTCCTCTATGCGCGTGCCGAGCGCATCCTCTCGCTCACGAGCGCAGCGACCCGCGAGGTCAAGAGCTTCGGACAAGGGACGAGCGGCACGCTCTCTGTCGGCATCATCTCCTCTTCGGGCGGGTTCATGCCGACACCTTCGATGCAGCGTCTGTGCCGCAACTATCCGCAGCTCAGGCTCGAGCTCCACGAGGGAAATACGTATGAGGTCCTCGATATGCTGAAGCGTGGCGAGGTGGATGTCGGTGTCGTGAGGACACCGTTTCCGCTTGATGGGCTCAATGTCACCTATGCCTCGACCGAGCGCATGCTTGCCCTCATCCCGAAAGGCATACGCTGCGGCAAGAGCCCCGATACAATCACGCTCGAAGAGCTCTCAGGCCAGCCGCTCGTGATCTATAGGCGCTTCGAGCACCTGCTCGAGGATCTCTTCAACGAGCGCCAGCTCACATTCTTCCCGGCCTGCGTCGCAGACGATGCCCGCACGGCCTGCGTGTGGTCGACCCGCGGCATGGGGATAGGCCTAGTGCCTGAGTCGTTCCTGGCGACGATGAAGCATGGCGGGACGACGAACAAGATCGTCGACTGTCCCGAGCTCGTGACCCAGATGACAGCGGTCTGGCGGAAGGGAAGCTATCTGCCGCCTCTGGCCGAGCGCTTCATCAAGATGTTCGAGAACGACTGTGCTGAAGAGGCAAAGGCGAAAGAGGCCCAGAAGGCGCAGGAGGAAGCAGAAGACCCAGAAGATGCATCTGAGTGAGCAATATACCAGAGCATGAAGAAAGCCCCGGAGCCGAGCGCTCCGGGGCTTTCTGATGTCTGCCCTGAGGAAGGGAGAAAGAGGGCAGATGACGGGGATATCACTTAGGCGTCTGCGTCCTCGTCAGAGGATGCGCTCTCCTGGATCTTTGCAGTCTGGACCTGGGAATCGGGCTTGTCTTCCTCCATGCCCTCCTTCACGTTGTGGATCGTCTTGCCGATAGCGCTGCCGAGCTTCGGCAGATTCTTCGGCCCGAAGATCACGAGGGCAACGATGAGGATAACGAGCATTTCAGGTGCGCCAAGACCGCCAAGCATAGTGTGCCTCCAAAGCTAGGTGCCCAGCGCATCTGCGCTGGCTCTTCTTGTAGCTCACATGCTAGGACGCGGCTTTGCGCATGTATAATACACGGAACTCACTTTCCTATATAGGGATTCTATGGCAGGCTTTCTGCCTGCGCAGATGCAGGCGATCGATGTGTCAGTGAATGAAGCATCGATTTGGGCTCGATGCATAGAAAAGCTGTATCTGGGCTACCAGAATCGATCTCTATGGATTAAGATACGCGTGAGCCGGCTTGTGCCGGCTGCATCGTATTGGCTCATCGAAGGAAGTGCACGTGGAAGCGCAGGATTCTCAGGACGGACAGACTTCGTCGGACAGCACAGCCTCCGCCTTGCCTGAAGGCTTGGTCAAGGCTCCTGTGTCTGGCAGGGTGGTCCCGCTCGAGGAAGTGCCCGATCCGGTCTTCAATTCCGGCATGCTTGGCCAGGGCTGCGGCATCTGGCCGGAGGAGAACTATCTGAGGGCGCCCTTCGACGGCGTCGTCTCCTCGATCAGCCATACGAATCATGGCATCGTCCTCACGTCTGATGCGGGTGTCCAGTGCATCGTGCATGTCGGCATCGATACCTGCGAGATGCAGGGAAAGGGCTTTGCCCGCCTCGTCGAGAAGGGCCAGCATTTCTCGGAAGGCGATCCGCTCATGCGCTTCTCGATAGATGCAATCAGGAAGTCGGGCTACCGCGAGATTGTCGTCTGCGTGGTCCTGAATTCGGAGCAGTACCAGAAGATCGATCTTGTGCCTGCCGAGGGACATGTTGCAGCAGGGGAGCCCCTGCTGCAGGCCGAGGCTGCTGCCTAGGCGCTGGCCAGCACTGCGGAATCTGCGACAGGATGTACTGAAAAAGGGTGGGACTGTTCATGCGAGCAGTCCCACCCTTCGTTCTTGCTGCTGTTCAGCGTCTAGCGCTCGCTGCGGTATCCGCCACGGTCGCCACGGTCGTTGCGGTCGGAGCCGCTACGATAGCCGCCGCCACGGTTCTGGCTGCCGTAGCCGGAGTTGAAGTCCCTGCCGCCACGATAGCCGCCATCGCGCCTGTTGCCGCCACGATAGCCGCCACGGTCTCCGCCACGGGAGAAGCCGCCACGGCCACCACGGTCGCCGCCACGGGAGAAGCCGCTACGGCCGCCACGATCGCCACCGCGGAAGCTGCCACGGTCGCCGCCGCGGGAGAAGCCATTGCGTCCGCCGCGCTCGTCACGTCCGCCACGGCGGTCGTCGTCCCTGCGGGGCTTGGTCGGTGCATCGGGATCGTCGCCGAGGGCAAGGAGCTTCTCCTTGAGGGAGTCGCTCACGGTATCGACGGCCGCCTCGAAGGCAGCCTTCGTCTCTGCATCGAGGACGCCGAAGACCTCCTCGTCCGGATCGAGCTCGTCGAGGTCGGGCACAGCTGCCTTGCCCTCGTCGGTGAGCTTCACGAGCGTGACGCGGCCGTCCTCTTCGCTCTTCTGGCGCTCGACGAAGCCCTTCTCCTCGAGCTTGCTCAGAAGCTCGGAGAGGGACTGCTGGCGCATGCCAAGAAGGAAGCAGAGCTCCTTCTGCGTGGTCTCAGGCTTTGCCTGGAGCATGGCAAGGACGCGGCCCTGGCCCTGCAGGGGATCGCCGATGCCGCCGTGAGCCTCGGTGTTGAGCTTGATGTAGCGGTGCATGAGGCGTGCCATCCTGCCCGCCTTCTCGACGAGCGACATGTCCTCAGGCGTTGCTGCGGGCTCAGGCGTCTCTTCGGCAGCCTCGATCTCGACATTCTTCTCTTCGTCCATTCCAACCTCTTCCATAGTTGTGCATCTGCTGTGCAGCAGATATCTGTCTGGGGGATTTGCCATACATGACAATACTCGCAGGAGAGAGTCCTATCTGCGGGAATGGGCTTTATCGGCCCATCTACACGTGACGTCCATAAAAACAGGTACCTGTACAATTATTTCACAGTGCCACGCCCATGAAAGGTATGCTGGGAAGGCACAGAACGTGACGACCAGGACGGTGCATCGATGCTGACCATCAACCATGCGATACTGCATGCCTATGACTTCGAGACAAGTTCGAACTATGAGAGCACACGCGAGCTCGATGTGAGCGAGAAGGCCATTCGCTCCTATGTGACGAGGCTCGTGCGCAAGACCCTTTCCTCTTCCGAGAGCAAGCACGGGATGTTCAGCCCTGAGAGCAATTTCCACGAGGAGCTCAGGCGCTACCGTGCCTCAGAGCTCGATTTCGTGGCCCTCTCGAAGGAGGTAGGGGACTTCTTCTTCGAAGAGCTCATGAAGTCGGATGACAAGCTGCCCTATGACCTGCTTGTCGCCGATGTGACGGATACAGAGAAGGCGTCTGCTCCCCAGACCGACGAGGAGGTGGATGCCTCCTTCGAAGGAAATGCGCGCGAGGTCTTTGCGATCGTGCTGCTTGCCAGAAAGCAGGGCTATGTGCACGATGTGCGCGAGGACATGCATCTCACCGATATCGTGAAGACCGATGCGCTCCTGCCGCTGCCGACGCAGAAGGTGGACTCCTATGCGGCAATCGATCTCGGCACAGGCGAGATCGACTTCTCGGACAAGGCGCGCACGATTGCGGGACAGGAGTCCTTCATCATCCCTGACGGCCTTCTCCAATGCACCCAGGAAGCCTCGACCCGCGAGGTCATCCAGAGCGTGACGCTTGCCGTCCAGGATGTGGCAGAAGAGTATGGCCTCACGCCGGCAGTCGAGGTGAGCCGTGCCAAGGCCTATGTGACGGAGCAGGCAGACGAGGCGGAGGCAATCGAGCCGCGCGAGGTCGGCAAGAAGATCTTTGCAGACAGGCCCGAAGCTCAGGCGCGCTACGAGGAGAAGATGCGCGAATCGGCAAGTGCCGCCTCCATCCCCGAGGAGGTGCCGGTGAGGCCGTCTGTTGCCCATCGCATCGCGAAGAACCACCGCATCCGCACCGATACCGGCATCGAGATAACGTTCCCGAGCGAGTATTCGTCAAACGATGACTTCATCGAGTTCACGACCTTGCCGGATGGGCACATCTCGATCACGATCAAGGGTGTCGAGCACATAGAGAACAGGTAGAAGAGAGCCCCGGCACCTGTCCGGGGCTCATCTGTCACGTATTGTCTCCGGCGTCTTCTGTGCCCTCATCGCCCTTCTCCGGCACCGGCGCATCTTCGAGCGTCAGGCTGAAGTCGCAGCACGGGTCTCCATCGGCAAGGCACATCGTGCGCTCGAGCTTGATGCCTGCAAGCTCTGTCCAGACATCGGGCATGCGGCAGGCGGCGCGCATGAGCTCTGGCACCCCGAGCTCATGGTAGAGCCTCAAGATGCCGCAGCTCCGGTACGTCACCATGTAGTCTCTGTCGGACCCCGTGGTATAGATATAGCGCCAGCCATAGTCTGCGCACCGCATCTGCGTGAGCAGGGCGCTTCTCTGGATGTCGCGCTGGCCCTGGATGCTGAAGTCGTCGCGGAGCTTCGCTGCGATTTTCAGGCAGGCGCTGCTGCGGGCGCAGACATCGGCAAAGAGTCCGGCACACTCCTCGGGGGTCGGCGCGACGTCGGGGTCCTGGGCGCGCGCGGCGATATAGACGCTTGCCAGAAGGCCCGCCTGAAGGAGCGACCAGAAATAGCGCCTGCCCTGGCGCGGGTCTTCGATGCCGCCGACGATCTCGCGGAACCGTATCTGCGCATTCTTCATGATGGCGGAAGCATCTTCCTGCCCGTAGCGACGGGTCAGCTCCGCCCTCAGGTCCCTTTCGAGAATATGCCACACGAGACGTGGCGTCATTCCATACTGCATGTCGAGAAGATGCTCCTTGCTGGCAAACGGTCCCAGACAAGAGGATACTATGACGGAAAACGTTTGGGGAGTAGCTTGGCCGTAAGCGAGGTTTCATGAGTTCGCCTTTCGTATCCTTTGCCTTGATCATGGCAGTAGCGGCAGCAGCGCCGTATATCGCAAGTCTCGTTCCGGGACGCGCCGTGCCGGAAGTGGTCTTTCTCGTCTTTGCCGGTGCCCTTCTGGGGCCGAACATGGCAGGTGTCCTCTCGACGTCGTCTTCTGCCATCTCGTTCCTGTCTGATCTGGGCGTCGCCTTCCTCTTTCTCAATGCGGGCTATGAGATAGATCCGAAAGACCTTGGCGGACGGATGGGTCTCCATGCCATTCTTGCCTGGGCGGTATCGCTCCTGCTTGCCATCCTGCTCACGACGACCTTGATGGCAGACCGCTTCACGGGACAGGCGGGTGTCGCCTTTGCCATCTGCCTCACGACGACTGCCTTCGGCACGCTTGCGCCGATCATGCGCGACCGCCATCTCATGGGGACGCCCGTGGGGCGTGCGGTGAGCGTCTATGGTGCCTACGGCGAGCTCCTGCCGATCCTGGCAATGGCGCTTCTGATGTCGACGAGGAGCACGCGCGCAACGATTGCGACGCTTCTGATCTTTGTCGCTATCTGCCTTGCGATCCTTGCCTTCCCGGCACTGCTGCCCCGTGTGCGCGAGAGGATCGACTCCTGGCTGAAAGAGAACGCTTGGTCGGGCTCGCGGCCTCTCCTGCGCCTCTCGATCCTCCTTCTCTCTGTCCTTGTCATGGCCTGCGAGGTGCTCGATCTCGAGCCCGTGCTCGGCTCCTTCATCGCCGGCTTCATCCTCGGCGCCTTTGCACCGCATGACCATGTGCTCGAGGAGAAGCTGCAGGATATCGGAAACGGCTTTCTCGTGCCTGCCTATTTCGTTATCTCGGGGGCTGGCGTGAGCCTGCCGGCAGCCTTTGAAAGCGTCAGCCTTCTCTTCGGCTTCATCGGCCTTCTCGTCCTTATCCGCGGCGGCATTGTCGCCGTCTCCCTCAACATCAACAAGGAGACACGCGGCATGCGCAAGCGCGAGAAGTATGCCGTTTCCGCCTACTGCACGATGGCGCTGCCGCTTGTCGTGGCAGTGACGGATGTGGCGGTCGAATCTGGCGCCATGGGCACGAATACCGCCTCGATTCTCGTTTCGGCAGGAGCGATTACGGTGCTCCTCATTCCTATCGCGACAAGCTTCGTGCGTGTCGGTGCCGAGTCCGATGTCTTCCTCGCTGTGCATGAGGTGGCAGCAGAGAAGCTGCCGATCCAGAAGGTCTGGAAGAAGCACCGGGCACTCCTTCAGGCCGACGAGAAGCGCTTTGCCGCAGCTGTCGAGGAGCAGAAAGAGCACGGCCACAAGCTCGACTCCTTCGAATATCTCGTGACCGGCGCCCCTCCGACAAAGAGCTGGAAGGAAGATCCTCAGGAGAAAACGGAATAGAAGGCCAGATAGGCCAGATGAGGAAGGGAGCCGGCAGTGCCAGCTCCCTTCTGCTTCCACGCTTCTCGGCTATCCGATCCGGTGCACCCGGGCAGGATCGAAGCGGCCAGGACCTGTGGGAGAGATGGGCTTTGCGGGATGTCCGACCGCAACGATTGCGAAGGGGGCAAGGCCTGCATCGTCGGGGATTCCCAGGACCTGTGCGGTAGCGCGCACACGCTCCTCCATGGGGTAGATGCCCTGCCAGACAGCACCCAGGCCGAGCTCTGCCGTCTCGACGAGGATGTTCTCGATTGCAGCACCCATATCCTGCTCTGCCATATCGGGGCAGGGGAGGCTTTCTGTCTTCAGGCAGGGAACGATTGCAAGCGCAGCATGAGCGCAAGGCTTCGCATGCGGGGAGGCAGAAGCGAGCGCCTCGAGCTGGACCTTGCCTTCGACAACCCAGAATTCCCAGGGCTCTTGGTTCATGGCAGAAGGCGCTGCCATGGCAGCCCGCAGAAGCCGCTCCACCTGCTCCTCTGTGACCGCTTCGTCTGTGTATACCCTCACGCTCGTGCGGGCAAATACCGGATCCTGTGTTTCCATGTCGGTCCTTTCTCGTGAATCTTCTCCGACTCTTCCCGAAGCTGGCCGATGATATGCTGGGAGAGTCCGAAAGGGGTCTAGGAACAATGACGCTCGTGCAGCTGCGCTATGCGATAGAGATTGCCGAAGCAGGATCCATCTCTGCTGCGGCAGCGCGTCTGTTTGTCGCGCAGCCGTCGCTCTCGAAGGCGATCTCTGAGCTTGAGCATGAGATGGGCATCCAGATTTTCGAGCGCTCGCGCAGAGGCGTCGAGGTGACGGAGGAAGGGACACGCTTTCTCTCCTATGCAAGGCAGGTCGTCGAGCAGGCAGAGCTCCTCGAGAGCCACTACCTCGGCGATACCTCTGGCGTGCGCCGTGTCTTCGGCGTCTCTGCCCAGCACTATGCCTTTGTCGTCAATGCCTTCGCCGAGCTCGTGCGCGAATATGGGCAGGACCGCTATGAGTTCTCCCTGCGTGAGGGAACGACGTTCGGCACGATCGAGGATGTGCGCCTGCAGCGCTCGGAGCTCGGCGTGCTCTTCCGCAACAGCTTCAACCGCGAAGTGATCACGAATGCGTTGCGCGATGCCGACCTCAGGTTCTGCCCGCTCTTCGAGGCGAAGGAGCATGCGTTCCTCGCAAAGGGACATCCTCTCGCAGGACGCACGAGCGTGAGGCTCGAAGATCTGGCACCCTATCCCAGGCTCTCCTATGATCAGGGCATGAAGAATTCCTTCTTCTTCTCCGAGGAGCCCTATCCGACAGAGGCAGTGGACAAGGCAATCGTCGTGACGGATCGGGCGACCCTCTTCAATCTCCTGATCGGCCTCGATGGCTACACGATCTCGTCGGGCATCCTTTCGGCCGACCTCAACGGTACGGATATCGTGGCGGTGCCGCTCGAGCCCGCCGGCACGATGGAGATCGGCTATATCAGCCAGGTCCACCGTCCGCTCTCGGCTCTTGCCAAGAGCTATCTCGACCATCTCGAATCGTATGTCAGGCGCTACTTCTCGAATTCGGATATATAGCGCGAAGCTATAGGTAGCGATAGATAACTCGTAGTTTCATATGGCACCGATTGATGGGATGATGCATCCATCAGACAGCAGACCCTGATGGAGGCAGCCATGAGCATTGCATATGACAGGAAGACCCCGCACCGCTTCGACGTCGTCGGAAGCTTCCTGCGGCCAGAGAGGCTCCACGACGCGCACTATGCCTGGAAGGCAGGAAAGATCTCCGCAGGAGAGCTCAAGGCCATAGAAGACGAGTGCATACGAGACCTTGTCGCGAAGGAGAAAAAGGCAGGCCTCGGCGTGATCACAGACGGCGAGTTCCGCCGCGAGACCTGGCATCTCGACTTCATGTGGGCCTTTGACGGCATCGCCCACAAGCCTGCCGAGGCAGGTCTTCCGTTCCACGACGAGGTGGCAAAGATCGACGATACGTACCTTGTGGGCAAGATCGCCTACAAGGGCACCCATCCCTTCATCGACCACTTCCGCTTCGTCCAGGCGCTTGAGGACGAGCGTGCCGTTGCAAAGCTCACGATTCCGGCGCCTGCCCAGTTCCTCGAGCAGTTCGCGATGCCGTTCAACAAGGAGACGACGGACAAGGTCTATGCAAGCCATGCAGAGCTTGCAGACGATATCGTGGCGGGATATGCTGCCTTCATCCAGGACCTCTATGCAGCAGGCTGCCGCAATCTCCAGCTTGATGACTGCTCGTGGGGCATGGTCGTCGATCCGCATGCAGAGCAGTTCTTCGGCGTCGATGAGGCGGGACTTGAGCAGGTGAAGGAAGCGCTCCTCGAGGTGAACAACCGCGTGCTTGCTGCCTGTCCCGAAGACCTTACGGTCAATACGCATATCTGCCGTGGCAACTTCCATTCGACCTGGGCCTGCGAGGGCGGCTACGACGGCGTGGCCGACTTCCTGCTTGCCCGCGAGAATGTGCATGCCTTCTTCCTCGAGTACGACGATGCACGCTCCGGCAGCTTCGAGCCGCTTGACAAGGTGCCCGAAGACAAGCTTGTCGTGCTTGGCCTCGTGACGACGAAGCGCCCCGAGCTCGAGGACCGCGAGACCGTGATTGCACGCATCCATGAGGCAGCGAAGTATGTGCCGCTTTCGCGACTCTGCCTCTCTCCCCAGTGCGGCTTTGCCTCCTGCGACTGCGGCAACAAGCTCACCGAGGAAGAGCAGTGGGCAAAGGTTGCCCTCGTGCGCTCCATTGCAGAAGAGGTCTGGGGCTAGGATCTTCCCATGCAAAGCAGGCGGCGCCCCGCATCCTTATGGGTGCAGGGCGCCGCTGCCTTGTCTCTAGGAAGTCTGCCTAGCCGAGCTCGGCGAAGTCCGGCTCGAAGATGTCGGCGCAGCTGAAGGTATGGGCGCCTTCGTCGTAGGCGAATGTGAAGATGGAGCAGTTCTTGATGCCGGGATGGTACTGGACGACGTTCGCGTCCTTCCAGGAGCGGATGAAGTTCGCGCAGGCTGCTCCGTGGCTCACGGCCAGAGCGCAGGACACATCCGGGCGGGACATGATCTCTTCGGTCGCCTTCCGCATGCGTGCGACGAGCGTCTCCTGGGAGTCCCCGCCATACGGCACGAAGAAATCGCCGAAGGGAGGGGCAGGATTCAGGAAATTGTCTTCCCCCTCGTAGGCGCCGAAGTTCCATTCCTTGAGGCCACGGAGGCGCTCGTAGGGAGGGATCTCTCCATAGGCCTCGAGACAGACATCCTCGAGCGTATCCGAGGCGCGTTCGCTCGTGCTCGAGAAGAAGTGGTCGGGGTAACAATCTGCTAGTCGGTTG
>NZ_JBEVTM010000025.1:0-25265 GCF_040884255.1 Olsenella sp. AGMB03486 | reverse complement strand
GCTTATCAATAGAGGTTGCGATAGAATGTGCCGCGTCTAGTTGAACACATAAGGCAACTGAGTATGTAAGAGAGCCAATCACATGACACTTCTTGAGCTTTTCCGTCTGCTGAAAAAGCATCTGCGGATCGTCGTGCTGCTGCCTGTAGCATGTGCCCTTGTCGTAGGGCTGTATTCAGTCTTCTTCGTGCGGAACCAGTACACCGCCACTTCGAGCATGTACGTTCTGGCACAGAAGGACAGCTCGAATTCGAACTCGCTGTATTCCGACCTCAATGCATCCCAGATGCTCACGAACGATGTGGTAAAGCTTCTCAAGAGCGACCGTGTCGTCAACCAGGTCGGCTCCGAGGTGGGCATCAAAGAGCTCAAGGGCTACTCGGTGAGCGTCACGAGCGAGACCACGTCCCGTGTCATCACCCTCTCCGTCACCGGTCCCGATCCGCAGACCGCGGCCGATATAGTGAACAAGATGATCGAGGATGTCTCGGGCGTCGCCCAGTCTGTCATGAATGTCGAGTCGGTGAACCCAGTCGATATGGCACAGGCTCCCGAGAAGCCAAGCGGCCCCAACCGCCTGCTCTATACGCTCGTTGCATTCGTTGCCGGCCTTTTTGCTGCAATAGCGATAGTTGTCGTGTCCGATATGCTCAATACGAAGGTGCGTGGCTCTGAAGACCTCGAAGAGCTCATCGATGTGCCCATCATCGGCCGCATCCCCAATGTCCAGGGAGGGAGATAAGCCATGCTGGGACAGAGGAAATCCAAGTCTGACAAGGTTGTCATGCAGAATGCGCTCAAGACCCTTGCAGCAAATATCCGCTTCTCGTCGGTAGACAACCCGGTACACAGCCTCTGCATTGCCTCAGCCATCCCCTCTGAGGGCAAGACGACCGTCTCCACAGGTCTCGGCAAGGCTTTTGCTGCGGGCGGAGCAACGGTGCTTATGGTCGAATGCGACATGCGCCGCCGTTCCCTTGCCAGCGCTCTGGGCGTCCATGGCAGGCACGGCCTCTATTCCGTCCTTTCGGGACATCACACGGTCCAGGAGGCAGTGGTCTCTGCGGGCACGGCCAATCTCTACTTCCTCGATGCGGAGCCGAGCATTCCCAATCCTGCAGATCTTCTGCAGTCCAAGCGCTTCCATGAGCTGGTCGAGACGCTGACAAGCATGTATACGTATGTGATCTTCGACACGCCGCCTGTCAACACCTTCATCGATGCCTCCATCGTCTCCTCCATCGTCGATGGCACCATTCTGGTCGTGCGTCAGGACTATACGCACAGAGACGATGTGCGCGAATCCTATAAGCAGCTTCAGCAGGCTGGCGCGAATGTCATCGGTGTCGTGCTCAACTACGCCGATGCCGAGGTCTCCAGCAAGTACTACGACTACTACCACGAGAAGAAGGACGCCGACTACAGCGCTGCCCAGGACGACCAGCCTTCCATCGCTGCACGTCCGGAGACTGCGCCCAAGGCGACGGCTCCGGCAGCCGCTGCTGCAGCGATGCCTTCCTATCCGCCAAAGGGTCCTGCTGCCAAGAAGGCTGTCCCGCGTCTCCATCCGCTGCCTGAACAGAACGCGCAGCCGGTGCGGCCCCAGCGCAGCGCCTCTCCGGACGAGACGACAGAGCTTCTGCAGCAGACAGGATATGCTCCCAAGCCTTCATCTCCCTATACGGTCCGCAGGCTCAGGAAGTAGCATCTGATGAGAGACCTGCACTGCCATATACTTCCCGGCGTCGATGACGGATCTCCCAATATGGAGTACAGCCTCCGCATGCTCGATGCTGCCAAGAAGGCAGGCGTCACGTCCATCATCTGCACGCCGCATTGCCGCAGCCCCTACTTCAACTACGAGAAGATGATGGCTGCCTATGAGAGCTTCAAGGCCGCTGCAGATGGCTTCCCCGTATACATGGGCTTCGAGGTGAACCATACGAAGCTTCTGGAGCTGGGCATCAGCACCTGGGCACCGTATCTTGGGTTTGAGCAGACGGGACAGTTCCTGCTTGAGCTCAACACTGCCTGCACCGAAGCGAGCTTCGATGAGTACGAGCGTACGATCTACCGGCTCCAGGGTATGGGATACCGCGTGATCATTGCCCACCCTGAGCGCTATGACGCAATCCGCAAGGATGTGAGCCTCGCCGAGCGCCTGGTGGATCTGGGGTGCGACCTTCAGGCATCGGCCGATTTCATCAAGGGCGGCAGGCTCGGCAACTCCAAGCGCACGGCCAAGAAGCTCTTCAAGATGGGGCTCTACCGCTATATCGCAAGCGATGCCCACAAGGTGGAGCACTATGAGATGCTGGCCAAAGCCAGGGAGCTCTTTGGGCTCAAGGGGTCTCATTTCGCCTGATACGCTGATGCTTCAGGCATTGCAGCGCCAGAGATGGTGCACAAACGAAGGGACAGCAATCCATGGGAAACAGCACACCGAACGGAAACAGATTCCGCGGTGACAATGACACGCGGGCAACGAGAGTGGTCAGGCCCAAAGCTGTGCGCACGACGTCGGGCGTCCATTTCAAGCCGGAAGAGCCGAAAGACTATTTCGGTGCCACCGAGGGTCCTGTGCCGGTGCAGCCTGTCTATGGAGCCTCTGCGGACTGGGATCCCTTCACGGCCCAGAGCTCTGACGCGGGAAGCAGAAGCGCCTCGCACCACCATCACCACCACCACCGGTCGCATGCCGTCCTGATCACCATCATCCGCGTCGTCGTTGCCCTTCTGGCAGCGGCCGGGGTCTCCGGCTACCTCTTCTACCAGAGCGCCAAGACAGTGGCAGCCGATGCGGGCTCGCTCGTGGCAGAGACCTCCACGTTCTCCAAGAGCCTGGCGGGAGGCGACACGGCCGCCCTTTCATCCAGCGCGGAGAAGATCTCTGCCCTTTCCTCTGCGATGACGGAAGAGACTTCGAGCCCGCTCTGGAGCGTTGCTGAGAACCTGCCCCAGGTGGGGTCTGACATCGCGAAGGTGCGCACGCTGGTCTCGGTGGCATCCGACCTCTCTGCCAACGTCGTGACGCCGGCAGCGCAGAATCTCGCGGGTGTCTCGATGGGAACGGTCTTCAGCAATGGAAAGATCGATATCGCGACGCTCCAGACGCTCTGCAATACGATCACGCAGATTCAGCCTGCCATCGCCGCTTCGGCTGCGCGTGTCGATGCACTCGGCACGCCCCAGCTCGAGCAGCTGAAAGAGCCGCTCGCGAAGGCAAAGACGACCCTGGATTCCCTGAACGAGGCAGCGACAGGGCTTGCAAAGGTCGCCCCCTCGCTTCCTGCGATGCTGGGTGCCAATGGCACGCGGAGCTATCTTGTGATCGCGCAGAACAACTCCGAGATTCGCTCCACTGGCGGCTTCCCGGGCTCCAGGATGCTCATGACCATCGACAACGGGCAGATCGAACTCGAAAGCTTTGAAGCGGTGGGTGCTCACTTCCCGGCGGGCACTATCCCTCTGACTGACGAGGAATACGCCGTCGTGAACGACCTCATGCAGACCGGTGCCACCTTCGCTCCGGGCGATGTGAACGCCGTGCCTTCATTCCCGCGTGCAGCGCAGCTCATGGAGTGGTGCTGGGAAGAGGAGGGCAACGACGATGTGGATGGTGTCATAGCGATCGACCCGGTCTTCCTGCAGAGCCTCCTGGCGCTCACTGGCGGTGTTACGACCTCTGACGGCACCGTCGTCGATGGAACGAATGCGGCCCAGATCCTTCTGAACGAGACCTACTATCTGCCGACAGCCGAGCAGGACCCCTTCTTCAGCGAAGTGGCTGGTCTTGCCGTGAAGAAGATCATGGGCAGCCTTGGCTCTGTCTCCATGACAGACCTTGCCTCCACCCTGACAGCAAGCACCGAACAGGGACGTTTCCTCCTCTATATGGATGATCCTGCAGAAGAGGCTACCGTCACTGACCTGGGCGCTGACGGAGAGGTCAACCAGGATGCAGCACATCCAGTCACCGGCTTCTATATCTACGACAAGACCGGCTCCAAGCTTGACTGGTACCTCGATATGAGGAGCAGCGTGAGCGCGTCTGTGCAGAATGCGGATGGCACGAAGTCCTACAACGTGACCGTGACGCTTCACAACACCACGACGCTCGAGCAGATGGAAGACGAGCTGCCTTCCTACATCGTCGGCGTGACGCCCGAGGTGCACCACTACTCGATGATCACCTCCTACCTTGCGATGGCACCTGCGGGCGGCACGATCTCGAACTTCCAGGTGAGTGCCGATGAGGTGAACGCCGAAGGCGAAGCGACGCTTTATGGGAACGATGTGTGGGCAGGCTTTGTCAACATCTATCCCTCCAATACCGCAACCTTCACCTATACCGTGACGGTTCCGGCAGGCACGCAGACAGACCTTGCGGTCTGGACAACGCCGACAGGGCGCAGCTTCGCGTAAGGGAAGCTGCCGCTCGAAAACCCAAGAAGGCTCCGGACGCAGGCTGTCCGGAGCCTTTCTTTAGGGCTCCCTGTCTTTTGGGCAGACAGCGCTGCTGCATCCTTTGGAGGCTGTCTTCGAAGGCAGGGAGCTTCTCCGTCAGGAGGTGACGTTCCGGAGGCGCTGCTGCATGCTCAGGGCTGCCTGGGCAGCACGGCAAGAACGTTTCTCTCAGGGCTTGAATCTGGCA
The DNA here is from genome assembly GCF_040884255.1 of Olsenella sp. AGMB03486. Lineage (NCBI taxonomy): Bacteria > Bacillati > Actinomycetota > Coriobacteriia > Coriobacteriales > Atopobiaceae > Olsenella > Olsenella sp. AGMB03486. The sequence goes on along the minus strand of NZ_JBEVTM010000025.1, from coordinate 20,611 downwards.
TCCAGGCACCCTGCTGCACTGCCAGAGGCTTCAGGACGAAGCGAGGCTGTCCTGGGCTTCATGCCCTGGAAGAAGCTGTCCAGTGCTGCCTGCCAGAAGCAGCAGAGGCCGGGCAGCCTGATGGCATGAACCGATTGATGATGCTGCCTGCGCTCCGCTGCAGGCTTTGACACAGGGTAGCTGCAGCACAGGACGGCTGGGCGGACGCTGCATATGATATGGAGGGTGCCGTTCGGGGGATATTGGCTACCAGAGCAAGGCCCAGGAAGGCATCTGTCAGAAAGGACTCCCATGGACGAGCTCGAGATCATGAAGGAACGCTTCTGTGCCCACCCTTCCCGCCATCCCTCCCTCTCCTGGGGCGAGGTGGTGTCTGCGCTGGATGCCCAGAAGAAAGCATCCCTTGTCTACATGGAGGAGACCGGAGGAGAGCCCGATGCCTTCGTCTTCGAAGGCAGGCTCTATATGGCTGACTTCAGCCCCGAGTCACCGAAGAGAAGATCCTGCTGCTATGACGGGAAAGCACGGGCAGCGAGGAAGCGCAATCCGCCTGAGACGAGCGCCCGGGAGATTGCAGAGGCGCATGGCCTCGAGCTTGTATCCGAAGAGATGTATCTCGCTCTTGAAGAGGCAGAGCCGCTCGATGAGAAGACGACCAGCTGGATCCTCACGCCTGAAGGCATGCGGAAACAGGGAGGTGCGCTCTTCGGCTCCCGGAGATATGGCCGCACGTTCATCTACTGCAACGGAGCGGACTCCTACTATGCGTCCCGTGGCTTCAGGGCCTGCCTCAGGCTGGGATAGCAGGCTTTCAGGATTGCCGTGCCAAAGAAGAAGGGCGCCCGCCTGTGCGAGCGCCCTTTGTGCGTGCTGGGATATGTCTGGGCTCTAGAACTTGACGGACGGTGCCTGGCGTGCGGCCGGATCTTCCACCTTGAAGCCTTCGCGCTTCTTGAACGAGGAGCCAGCGACGATGTTTCCCGGGAAGGTCTCGATTGCGTTGTTGTAGGAAAGCACGCAGTCGTTGTAGCTCTGGCGGGCATAGGAGACGCGGTTCTCGGTGTCGGCCAGCTCGGACTGGAGCTGCTGGAAGTTCGCATTGGCCTTGAGGTCGGGATAGGCTTCGGAGACAGCGAAGAGCTGGCGCAGCGCTGCCGTGAGCTGGTTGTCTGCAGCAAGGCGCTCGCCCGTCGTCTGTGCGCTCGTCGCAGCGGCACGTGCGGCCGTCACGGCCTCGAGCGTTCCGGACTCGTGCTTTGCATAGCCCTTGACGGTCTCCACGAGATTCGGGATGAGGTCGAAGCGGCGCTGGAGCTGGGTGTCGATTGTCTGCAGTGCATTGTCGCAACGGTTGTTCTTCTCGATGATGCCGTTACGCAGCGTGATGAACCAGATAGCAAGGATAATGACAAGAGCGATGATGATGAGTGCAACTGCCATGGAACGTCCTTTCTGATTGGGGACGCCGCGTGATGCAGCATCTGTGCCGTACAGCAGGCCGCTGTACAAAAAATGGCGGAGGGGGAGGGATTTGAACCCTCGAGACGGCTCAGCCGCCTGGCGGTTTTCAAGACCGCTGCATTCAACCGCTCTGCCACCCCTCCGTGGGTGCTCCATCATCATACCCCAAACGGCGTGTCTTCAGTACAGGCAACTCCTTACAGCAGATCGGGCTCAAGCATGAAGGGGACGACTCCTATGTATTCAATGCCGCGCTCATCTACCCAGGGACGCTGATTGCCATCCACAATCACTATCTTCTGGTTGAAATCGCCGCTCTTCACGAGCGATCTTGTCGCCTGGGCGCGTTTGCCGGGGTCATCGACCGTGAGCGCTGACCAAAAGCGCGGCGCAAGCCCCTTCCTTCAGGCATGGGGTCAAGCCGCTCATCGCCGTCAGGTGATAGCTATCTGCAAGCGGTATAATGCTCGCATAAAATGCAAGAGCAACAACAACGTCGTCTACAGCTGCAAGTACCACGTGGTCTTCTGCCCGAAGTACCGCAGGCCGGTGCTGGTGGACGGCGTGGACGAGCGCCTCAAGGAGATAGCGCTGGAGGTGGCGGACGAGATGGGCTTCGACATCATCGAGATGGAGGCCATGCCCGGCCACGTCCACATGCTCTTGGAGGCAGGCCCCCAGCTGGGGATCCACAGGGCCGTCAAGCGCATCAAGGGCAGGACCAGCCACGGCCTGAGGGCTGAGCTCCCCTGGCCCAGGACCCGCATCCCTGTGCTTCGGGCCAGCAGCCATTTCGTCTCCACCGTGGGAGGGGCGCCCTTGGCAGTCGTCAGGCAATGCATCGAGAACCAGAAGAGCGTGTAGCCATGGAAAGGGCCTACGAGATCCGCATCTACCCCAACGCCGCCCAGCGCGAGCTTGTCGAGCGCACCTTCGGCTGCGCCAGGTGGGTCTACAACAGGTGCCTCGAGACCAGGAAGGCCGAATACGAGAGGACCGGGAGATCGCCGTCGGTCTACCAGCTCCAGAAGCTCGTCACGGTCTGGAAAAGGACGGATGCACCCTGGCTTGCCGAGGTGGACTCCCACGCGCTCCAGCAGGCGGCCGTGAACCTGGGGAGGGCCTTCGATGGGTTCTTCCGCCGCTGCAGGGCGGGCGGGAAGCCCGGATATCCGCGCTTCAAGTCGAAGCGGGACACGAGGCAGTCCTACCGCACCAACTGGGGAATCTCGGTGCCGGATGCCCGGCACGTGAGGCTTCCGAAGCTCGGCCTGGTGAGGGCACGAGTGAGCCGCCCCGTCGAGGGGCGCGTCCTCAACGCGACCGTGAAGCGCGTGCCGAGCGGCAAGTACTTCTGCGTGCTCACGTGCACGGACTGTCCGAAGCCCGATATTCCCGAAGGGCGCATCGAGGTCCTGGGCGTGGACGTGGGCATCCGCTGCCTCATGGCCCGCTCGGACGGGAATGCGATCGCAAATCCCAGGAGCCTTGCCAGATCGGAGAGGAAGCTGGCGCGGGCGCAGAGGAGGCTCTCAAGGAAGAAGAAGGGCTCCAGAAGACGCGCCAGGCAGCGCGCAAGGGTCGCCCGCATACATGAGAAGATAGCCAGCCAGAGAAAGGACGCCCTGCACAAGGCCACGACCGAGGCGGTGCGCGAGAGCCAAGCCATCGCCGTCGAGGACCTGGACGTCAGAGGGATGGAGCAGAGCCGCCGCCTGGCCAAGTCCGTCGCGGATGCCTCCATGTCCGAGATGGTCCGCCAGCTGGAGTACAAGTGCTCCTGGTACGGGCGAAGGTTCGTGAAGGTCGGCAGGTTCTACCCGTCGAGCAAGACCTGCTCTGCCTGCGGACAGGTCAATCAGGCGGTCGTGCTGGGCGTGGAGGCATGGACCTGCCCCGCATGCGGGTGCCGCCACGACCGCGACCTCAACGCGGCGGTCAACATCGCGCGGGAAGGAGCGCGGCTTCTAAATGAAGCAGACGGTACCGCAGGGCTTGCGGGAACCGGGGGCGCGAAAGCGCCCCGAACGCTCGTGGAGCAGGCGTAAGACCAGCTTCCGCCGCAAGGCGGAGGAAGGCTATCTGCGTCGAAGCGAGAATCCCCCGGCTTCAGCCGTGGGGAGTGTCAAATAGATATCCAGTTTGCTGCGAAGTCTATTGCAGCAACGTTCGCTGCATAAGGCAATGGCACTGCTTCAATAGCTGATTCGTATAAACAGCCACGCCTTGATTTGAGGCTCGAAGCGGTTCCTCGATGGGCGGCAAAGAAAGGCCCCGCCCTGCACTTCTTATGCATGGCGGGGTCTCTGCAGTGCTCTTGCGAGAGATGGCAGCTCTACAGCGTATGCAGATCCACCTTGGAGAGGAGCGACTCCACGACAGAGCGCTCTGCTGCCTGGGTGCCGGACTGCATGACATTGGCAGAGCCGGTGGCGATGGCAAGCGTTGCGGTATCGGAGAGCCTATACCCGCGCTCCCAGGCAAAGGCGATGGCGGCAAGCGCAGCGTCGCCAGCGCCTACCGTGGAGCCGACGGGCACATGCGGGGCCCTGGCAGAGATCGTGTGCTCCTTCGTGCAGAACAGGGCGCCCTGCTGTCCCAGGGAGACCACGACGGTCTTGATGCCTCCGGAGAGGAGCTCATGCGCGGCGGCGACGATGTCTTCTGTCGTCGTGAGCTCCTGGCCTACGAGGTCGGACAGCTCCTGGAGATTCGGCTTCACGAGCGTCGGGGCTGCATCGATGCCTGCGGTAAGCGCCCTGCCATCCGTATCGAGGAAGACCGCTGCTCCTGCCTGCTTGCTTGCACGGATCCAGGTGGCATAGGTGTCTGAGGGCACGCCTCTCGGCAGGCTGCCCGAGAGCACGACGACATCTCCCTCTTCGATATCTGAGGTCAGACGCTGCAGAAGGTCGAGGAGCTCCTGGGAGTCCACGACAGGACCGGGCTCGTTGATGTCGGTATGGGTGCCGGTCTGGGTGTCGATGATCTTGAGGTTCGTCCTCGTATCGCCCTCGATTGCGACAGAGACGCAGCTTATGCCCATGTCCACGATATCGGACTCTATCTGCGTGCCGACCGTGCCGCCCAGAAGCGCATAGGCGCAGGTCTTGCCGCCGAGCTTGGCCACGACCTTCGAGACATTGATTCCCTTGCCGCCTGCATCGCGGCGCAGGCTCACGATGCGGTTCACGTGGTCGATCTGGAAGCCCGCAATGAGGGCGGTCTTGTCCAGTGCGGGATTGAGGCAGACGGTTCTGATCATGGACATATCCTTTTCCGCCCTGCCTGAGCATGTGCAGGCAGGAGTTTGTGGCTTCCCTTTCAGAAGAGCCTAGCACGCAGGGCATCGGGGGCCCGTGCTTGTGGCTCCCTGATTCGGTGGAGGACCCAAGCTCTGTTGCCGAGGGGAGCCTGCTATGCTTGGGATGCGGATGGAGGCCATACGGGCTCTGCATGGGAGGGATGCATGGAGGAAGGCGCGAAGGAGAACAGGCAGATGGAAGCAGACGAGCGCTTCATGTGCCTTGCACTCGAAGAGGCCCGCCGTGCGGCCGCAGAAGGAGAGGTGCCCATCGGCGCTGTCGTCGTCTTGGACGGCGCGGTTATCTCTTCTGCCCACAACAGGCGCGAGCTCGATCACGACCCATCGGCCCATGCGGAGTTCCGGGCAATGACGGAGGCGGCGCAGAAGCTCGGGCGCTGGCGGCTTTCAGGCTGCACGGTCTATGTGACGCTCGAGCCCTGCCTCATGTGCGCGGGCCTCATGGTGAACGCCCGCATCGACCGCTGCGTCTATGGGGCACCTGACCCCAAGGGCGGAGCCCTGGGGACGCTCTTCGATGTGAGCCACGATAGGCGCCTGAACCATGAGTTTGCGGTCACGTCCGGCGTGCTTGAAGACGAGTGCGCTTCTGTCCTCAGGGAGTTCTTCCAGGCCAGGCGTGCTGCCAGGAAGGCAGAGAAGCGCAGCTCTAGACAATCTGGAACGTCAGGAAGTCCAGATAGTGGGTGTCAGGCATCCCCCAGAGAATAGGATGGTCCGGAGCCTGCTGCCTGAGCTCGATCTGCTTGAGCTGCACATTTGCGTTGTGTGCCGCCTCGGCAATCGCTTCCTCGAGCAGCCTTGTTGTCATGAACCTCGAGCATGAGCAGGTCGCGAGATATCCTCCGCGGGGAAGAAGGCGCATGGCCCACTCGTTGATCTCGCGGTAGCCCTTCTTGGCATGTGCCACGGCAGAGCGGCTCTTCGTGAAGGCGGGAGGATCCAAGATGATGAGGTCGAAAGGACCTCCCTCTTCCTTGAGACGGGCCTTGCTCTTCACAAGCTCAGGCAGGTATTCCACGACATTGGCGCACGTGAAGTCCATCCTGTCGTCCAGGTGGTTGAGCCTTGCATTCTCCTGGGCAAGCGCGATGGCGGTATCGGAGATATCGACGCAGCGGACGAACTCGGCCCCTCCTGCGGCAGCATTGAGGCCGAACGGCCCTACATGGCTGAAGCAGTCAAGGACACGGCGTCCTTTTGCAAGCTCTCTAACCGCTCTTCTGTTGTACTTCTGGTCGAGGAAGAAGCCGGTCTTCTGGCTGTTCTCTATGTCCAGATCGAAGAGAAGGCCGTTTTCCTGTGCCATGACACGGGCGTTGTCCGGTGTGGGGACGCCTGGCTCTTTCCACCAGCCCTTGTGAAGATCGAGTCCCTCGAGCCTTCGCGCGGGCGAGTCTGCCCGCTCATAGATGCCACGGATCTTTTGGCCATCGGAACGCAGGACATCGAGGATCAGAGGGAAGAGCATCTCTTTCCTCAGCTCCATGCCATACGTCCCGACCTGCGCCACAAGCACATCCTCGTAGCGGTCGACAATGAGGCCGGGCACGCCATCCGCTTCGCTGAAGAGGATGCGGCAGCAGTTCGTGTCAGGCTCAGCTCCGGGAAGGGACCTGGCCCCCATGACAGCCTTCCTGTGCTCCCAGGCCCAGAGGATGCGCCTCCTCCAGAATCCCTCATCGAAGCGGTCGTTCGCGTTCTTCGAGAGCACGCGCACGCGGATCTTGGACTCCTCTGAGAGAAGCCCCGCTCCTTGCCAGGTGCCGTTCTCCTCGAAGAGGTCCACGATAGCGCCGTTTTCGACGGGACGTCCGCCAGCAGCAGGTGCGATGGATTCGACCTCTCCCTCGAAGACCCAGAGATAGCCCTGTGCAAGAGTACGGGCCGCCTTCTTCGTGATTGTGGCCTTCGGATAGGGTCGTGCCTGTTTCATGGGGTGGTGCTCCTTGTATCTTGAGATCAGCACTCGAACTTGTCCACGGTGCCCGTGGCATGGGCGTGGACCTTCGTGATGGTATCCGGGATGTCCTCGAGGCGGTAGGGCGTCATCTGGTAGACCCAGTTGAGCCAGTTCCTGTAGAGGAGGTTGGCATGTGCCCTCCACGTGAAGCGCGGCTGGTAGTTGGGATCGTCTCCCGGGAAGTAGTTCACGGGGAGCTTGATCGGCTTTCCTGCATTCGCATCGCGCCAGTACTCGTTTGCCAGGGTATCCCTGCCATACTCAAAGTGCCCTGTCAGATAGATCTCGTGGAAGTCCTTCGTGGCAATGATGGCAGGTCCGCTCGTGATGCCCTCAGACAGCACCTGGAGCTCAGGATGGAGCCTGAGCTCTGCCTCATCGAGCATCGCATGCCTCGAATGCGGCATGTAGTGGAGCTCGTCGAAGCCGTTCGTCAGGAAGTTGTACTCGTCGCAGAGCCTCTGCGGAAAGACCCCGAAAAGCTTTTCCGGCAGGTCAATCTTGTGGATGCCGTACTTGTAGTAGAGCTTGGCCATAGCTCCCCAGCAGAGATGCATGGTCGAGAGCACATGCTCATCCGCCCAGTCGAAGATCTCGGTGAGTTCTTTCCAGTAGTCCACATCCTCGAAGGGCATCTGCTCCACAGGGGCACCCGTCACGATCAGGCCATCGTAGTTGTTGGCCTTCAAGGTATCGAACGTCTCATAGAACTTCACGAGATGGTCGCGCGAATGCGTCGCCTCATGGCTCGAGACGCGCATGAAGTCAAGGCTCACCTGAAGGGGCGACTTCGAGATGAGGCGCAGGATCTGCGTCTCGGTCTCGATCTTTGTCGGCATGAGGTTCAGGAGCACGACACGCAAGGGGCGGATCTGCTGTCTGGCTGCCACTTCCTCTTCGAGGGCGAAGATGTGCTCGTCGTGCAGGATCTTCTTTGCGGGCAGGCCGTCAGGGATATTGATAGGCATGAAAGGTCTCCAGAGTCACTTTCAAAGGGATGGATATGCGCAGGCGCCAAGGCGCCCAAGAGGCTCAGAGCCCCTGCATTCGATAGGAGTGCGTCTTCGGAAAGCTTCCCATTGCGCGTATCCCTTCTGGAGTACATCTGCGTATATGCGACTAGCGTAACACGGATTGAAGGAGAAGATTGCGTTGAGGAGCGGCAAACCCATGCCATTGCTACAGCTCCGTTGCCGCTGGCCGCATCAAGCGGTTAATGGCTTCCCGTATACGCTACGCTGGTGAGGTTTGGAGCTTGGCTCCTATACAAGGCTGAAACGTCCAATGGAGGGGGAGGGGCAGCCTGTGACCATTGTAGACATGCTGCGGCACAATGCCGCGGCATACCCCAACGAGACCGCACTCGTCGAGGTGAATCCGGAGATTCAGGACAACCGCCATGTCACATGGCGCGAGTACGAGCTTGTAGAGACGACAGAGGACAATCCGTATCGGCGAGAGATGACGTGGAAGGTGTTCGACGAGAAGTCGAACCGCTTCGCGAATCTCCTGCTCTCCCGTGGTGTCCGCAAGGACGACAAGGTTGCCCTTCTGCTCTACAACTGCATCGAATGGCTGCCGCTCTACTTCGGCATCCTCAAGACCGGCGCCACGGTCGTGCCGCTCAACTTCCGCTATGCAGCAGATGAGATCGAGTACTGCCTCGACAAGTCGGATGCAACGATCCTTGTCTTTGGTCCCGAGTTCATAGGCAGGGTTGAGCAGATCGTTCCCAAGATCAAGAAGGGACGCCTCCTCTTCTATGTGGGAGATGACTGCCCGACCTGGGCAGAGAGCTACCGCGAGCTTGCAGCGCTGTGTGCCTCCACAGACCCGATGATCCCGCTTTCGGAGGATGAGGATGCTGCCATCTACTACTCATCCGGAACGACCGGCTTTCCCAAGGCCATCCTCCATCATCATCGCTCGCTCACGCAGGCAGCAGAGATGGAGGCAGTCCATCACAAGACCGTGCATGAGGACGTGTTCCTCTGCATCCCGCCCCTCTACCATACCGGTGCCATGATGCACTGGCTCGGAAGCCTCCTTGTGGGCGGCAAGGGCGTGCTCCTTCGTGGCGTCTCGCCGAAGTCGATTCTCTCCACGGTCTCCTCGGAGCGCTGCACGATCGTGTGGCTCCTCGTTCCCTGGGCACAGGACATCCTCACGGCCATCGAGCAAGGGACGGTCACGCTCTCCGACTATCACCTCGACCAGTGGAGGCTTATGCATATCGGCGCCCAGCCCGTGCCGAAGAGCCTCATCAGGCGCTGGAAAGAGGTCTTCCCGAACCACCAGTACGACACGAACTACGGCCTTTCCGAGTCGACAGGACCGGGCTGCGTGCATCTGGGACTCGAGAACATCGACCATGTGGGTGCAATTGGCGTGCCGGGATATCGCTGGCAGGCAAAGATCGTCGACGAGGCAGGAAACGAAGTATCCCAGGGCATGGTCGGCGAGCTCTGCGTCAAGGGCCCCGGCCTCATGGAGTGCTACTACAAGGACCCTGCCGCTACGGCAGAGGCGCTCCGCGATGGCTGGCTCCACACCGGCGACATGGCACGCCAGGACGAGGACGGGTTCTTCTGGCTTGTGGACCGCAAGAAGGATGTCATCATCACCGGCGGCGAGAACCTCTATCCCGTGCAGATCGAGGATTTCATGGCAGCAGATCCGGATATCCAGGATGTGGCCGTGATCGGCCTTCCTGATGAGCGGCTGGGAGAGATTGCCTGCGCTGTCGTGGAGCTGAAGCCGGGCTCTCATGCAACGGAAGACGATATCAACGAGTTCTGCCTTGGGCTTCCGCGCTACAAGCGGCCCCGCAAGATCATCTTCGCCGCCGTTCCGCGCAATGCAACCGGCAAGATCGAAAAGCCGCTCCTGCGCAAGCGCTATGGCGCACAGGGGCTTGTAGACCACGAGAACCAGTCCTAGAGGGAAGACAGGAGAGGGATATATGGCAAAGCAGCTTCTTTCGGGCAACGAGGCGGCCGCCCAGGGCCTCTGGGAGGCAGGCGTCGCGGTAGGCTCTGGCTACCCCGGCACGCCTTCGACCGAGATGCTCGAGAACCTGGTCAAGAAGGATGGCCCCACCTGCGAGTGGGCGCCGAACGAGAAGGTAGCGCTCGAAGTCGCAATCGGTGCCTCCATGGGAGGCGTGCGCTCTGCCGCTGCCATGAAGCACGTAGGATTGAACGTCGCCGCAGACCCCTTCATGTCTGTTGCCAATACAGGCGTGAACGGCGGCCTCGTTCTCTTCGTGGCAGACGATCCTTCCTGCTACAGCTCGCAGAACGAGCAGGATTCGAGGAACTATGCAGCCTTCGCGCGCATTCCGTGCCTCGATCCTTCCGACTCCGAGGAGATGTATTCCTTCGCAAAGGAGGCATTCGATCTCTCCGAGAGGTTCGATACGCCTGTGATGCTCCACGAGACGATGAGGATCGCCCATACCAGGACGATGGTCGAGGTCGAAGGCGAGCGCACAGAAGTTGCTCCCCGTGCCTATGAGTCCCACCCGGAGAAGTATGTCATGATGCCGGCCTTCGCAGTGAAGCGCCGCGTCGCGACAGACGAGCGCGAGGATGCGCTCACGGCATGGGCCGAGACCACTCCGCTCAACCGTGTCGAGATGAGGAGCCCAGAGATCGGCGTCGTCTGCGCCGGTGCGCTCTACAACCATGTGCGGGAAGCGCTGCCGGAAGCATCCACGCTGAAGCTCGGTGTCACCTGGCCGCTGCCGCCGAAGAAGCTCCATGAGTTCGCTTCATCCGTGAAGAAGCTCTACGTCGTCGAGGAGACCTGCACCTACTTCGCAGACCATGTGAAGGCGCTGGGCATAGAGGTATCCGTTCCTCCCATGGGCCCCTTGCCGCGTGGCGGCGAGGTCCTGCCAGCACATATCAAGGCTGCCTTCGGTGTCGGCGAGCCGCCCCATCCCGCCCCTGCCCAGGGGCTTCCGGGACGTCCTCCTGCGTTCTGCACAGGCTGCCCGCATCGCCTCGTCTATGTGGAGCTCCACAAGATGCATGCCATCGTCACAGGAGACATCGGCTGCTATACGCTCGGTGCCGTCGCTCCCTACAAGGCCGTCGATTCCGTCATCGATATGGGAGCTTCGCTCTCGATGGCGCACGGCATGGAGCTGGCGCATGCTGGCGAGAGGTCGAAGCGCCCCGTCGTCGGCGTCATCGGCGACTCGACGTTTGCGCACTCAGGCATAACGAGCTTGCTTGGCACGATCTATAACGGCGGCAAGGGCACTTTGTGCATCCTCGACAACAGGACGACGGCTATGACGGGAGCACAGGGAAATCCGTGCAACGGCGTCACGCTCAAGGAGCAGGCAGAAGGCGTCTCTCCGCTCTCTGTTCCCAAAGGCAAGTACCTGGATATCGAGGCACTGTGCCGTGCCATGGGAGCAGACGAGGTCGAGACGATCGATGCCCAGGATGCGGCAAGCATCAGGAAGGCGCTCCGGACCGCGGTGAAGCATGAGGACAAGCTTTCCGTGCTCGTGTTCCGCTCTCCCTGCCGCCTCATCGACAGGACGACCCACAAGGCACCTGAGATCGTCGACTGCCGCAAGTGCGGGACCTGCATCCAGATAGGCTGCCCGGCGCTTGGCAAGGCCGAGGATGGCTCTGCCGTCATCGACACGAACCAGTGCATCGGCTGCAGCCAGTGCATCCAGTCCTGCCCGTTCGGCTGCATCAAGAGGGGAGAGTAGAGCCATGCCGCACGCAACAGCATCCACCAAGAGCTCCTCGGTCGAGCTTACCGGGCATCAGATAGAGCTCGAAGGCACCCGTACCGTCCTTCTTGTCGGTGTCGGCGGCCAGGGCACGATCCTGGCAGGAAATATCCTGGCCATGACAGCAGCAGAGGCTGGCCTCGACGTGAAGGTCTCTGAGATCCACGGTATGAGCCAGAGAGGCGGCTCCGTCTCCACGGTCATCCGCATGGGAAGCCATGTGGACTCGATGGTCGCAGATCCGGGCTGCGCTGATGCAATCGTCGCCTTCGAGGCGATAGAGGCCCTCCGTGCCCAGCAGTACCTCAAGGAGGGCGGCACCATGATCGTGAACGACGAGACGATCGTGCCGGTCTCTGTTGCCATCGGCACCTTCAAGATGCCGGACGATGTGGAAGCAAGGCTTGATGCCCTGGGGGCCAAGAAGATCAATGCCGGTGCCATCGCACGAGCTGCAGGAAGCCCCAAGTCGACGAATGTCGTCCTTGTCGGTGCCCTCTCCACGACGCTTCCCTTCGACGAGGAAGCATGGGAGTCTGCCATCAGGCGCCGCGTGCCGCCCAAGACGATCGGGGCGAACATCGAAGCCTTCCGTCGCGGCCGTGCTGCCGTAGAGGGATAGCGCGAAATAGCCCATAGAAGCATCAAGAGGCCCAGTCCGGCATGTCCGGACTGGGCCTTGTCATGCCATGCATGATTGAAGATGTCTGTATATAAGAAGAGCCCGACGCATCGGGCTCTTCCGGGTGTGGGCCGAAGCTACACGCTGCAATTCGATGTTGCATCGTAGCATCCGTTAAGGCGAAAGGTTGCCAGATGCTACGTATAAATTTGAACAGTAATCTATCAGAAAACAAACAGGGTAAAATACCAGCAGAAATGTTGAAGTAAAAATCAAAAATAGACCCTTCTAAGGATCTGAAGTTTAGGGTAGTATATAGATGGCGGCAGATATGCTGCTATCAAGCGCCGGGGGGAGTCCCCCGGCAATTTTTTTATATGGAGCTTTCCCTGGGAGGGATCTCTTCTGTGGGAGATTTGAGCGTATTCGTTGATGAATCGGGCACACAGGAAGGGATGACCGACTACTACGTCGTGACCTACGTCCTGCATGACCAATCTGATGACATTTACTCCGTCATAGCGGGCTACGAGCAGTCGCTTCGAGACAAGGGTCTTCCAGATATTCCCTTCCATGCGACTCCTCTCCTGCGTGCCCATGAAGGGTATGCCAACTACTCGATAGAGGATCGCAAGGGTTTTCTTGTCGCCTTCTCGCTTTTGGTAAGAAAGCTACCCATCCGCTACCGGTCCTTCGTCTATCGCAGCAGCGAGTTCGTCAATGAGGATAAGCTCCAATCACTCATACGACGGGATTTGGTGGATCTGCTAGTTGACCACTTGGATTACTTCCAGTCTTTCGAGCACGTGAAGATTTACTATGACCAAGGCCAGCATGCCGTGTCCCAGGCGCTCAAGTCTGCTTTTGACTACGCGCTTTCTAAAAGCGCTACCGTGCGTCGCGAGTCCGACTACCATCATTTCCGGCTCTCGCAGGTTGCCGATTACCTGTGCGCGATTGAGCTGACAGCTGAGAAGTACGAGCGCCACACAGCGACCATGACTGATGACAAGTTCTTCGGAGGAGCACGCTCATTCAAGAAGAACTGGCTCAAACAGGTCCGACATAAGCGGCTGTAGCAGGATTCCTGTGACCAGTGAAAAGGTTGCTGGATTTGGGCTTCTGGGATATGCGTTCTGGAGGCACTTGGATCATTGCCTTGTGCAGAAGATAGAGGTATCGCGATGCGGCGTGAACAACGGAGCCGCATAAGCAATAGACTGGATGTCTGTGACATTAAGCGGAGATTCAGCATTTCGCGACTCTCCGTGGCCAATGGCAGACCTGCGCGCCTTGTGCCGCGGCTGCCGGACATGCAGAAACAGGATCAGGAGCTTGGCAATGAGCGATTTCAGCAATGAACAGGACAGAACGCCGCATCATATGCGTCAGGATGCCCAGCCGTCCGGGGCAGAGCCTGCTCCGGCATCTGTTCCTTCGCCTGCGGTATCCCCGCTTCCGGCGGATTCTGCTTCCGCGAAGCACTTCGGCCAGGCAGATGTAGAGCAGCTCACGCACCGCACGCATCCCAAGAGGCGGCTGCCTATAGCGGCACGCATCCTCCTTGTCCTGGCCGCTGTCGTCGCTGTTGCCGGCGTTGCCCTGGCAGTATGGGTAGGCCATATCAATTCTTCGATGGCGGTAGGAGGAGACGAGGGCAAGGCGCTTTCGCAGGCGCTCGAGGCTCCCAAGACCACGTCGGATCAGAAGCAGGCTCCGTTCTACATGGTGATCATCGGCTCTGACAGCCGCGACGGCGTCGCAGGATCTCGTTCGGACGTCACGATGCTTGCCCGCGTCGATCTCGAGCACACCACCGTCGACCTCATCTCCATCCCGCGCGACACTATGGTGAGCTCCCAGGATGGCACGGTCGAGAAGATCAATGCAGAGTACAACAACGGTCCTGCTGCCACGGTGGAGGCAGTCTCTGCCTTTGCAGGCGTGCCCATCACGCACTATATGGCCATGAACTTCGACGATCTGAGCGGCGTGATCGACAGCCTCGGCGGCATCACGGTCGATGTTCCCGAAGAGTTCACGTCGCGTGATGGCTACCACTTTGCCAAGGGCAAGCAGAAAATGAGCGGAGCCCAGGCGTTCAGCTACGTGCGCGACCGCTACAACGAGACTGGTGGGGATTTCGGCCGTGCACAGGCACAGCGCCAGGTGGTCGAGGCCATTGCCCACAAGGTGCTTGAGAGCAATGCCGCCCAGCTTCCGTCTGTCGTGGAAAGCCTCGCAGAGTCTGTCTCTACCGACCTCTCCGTCACGGATCTCGTAGGCTGGGCCACTGACATCAAGGGCTCCGGCATCAACCTCAAGGTCTATTCCGCCATCACGCCCAGCTACTCGTTCAGCCAGGATGGTGTCTCGTATGTGGGCACCATGTACGACGAGTGGCGTGCCATGATGCAGCGTGTGGATGCCGGCATGGATCCTAACGACACCTCCGCTACGATACCTGAAGCGCAGGCAAACGATGCCTCCCTCGGCGCTGCGACCAATGCTGCATCTCCCAGGGACTACGCAGCGCTTGCGGCAGGTGCAGGGCTTACGACTGACGATGTGGCGCAGTAGCGAATAGCTGGGGAAGGCCAGTGCCAGGCAGCGTCCTGGCTCTCCGGCCTGCTGCGTGGCACCGCAGGCACGCTGCGGCATATCCTTGAATTTGCTCCTGCTCTAGAGGGCGTGGCATGACCTGGCCTGACTACCAGATGCGTGCTGGCACTGCATAAGGCCTGTGACCTGTGGCTGCCATGCCAGGAGGCGTACCTCTCCTGTTCTGGCTGCTTCATGCGGAGCCTTTCCAGGAAGGCAAAGGCGCGGATAGCGCTGCCTTCTTGCCGCGCTCAGCGCTGCTTCAGGGGAAGCAGGATATCGATCGAGAAGCTTTCGCCCTCTGTCGCAGCGGTCGCTGTCCCGCCATGCCGCTTGACCAGGGACGAGAGCTGCTCTGCAGCTTCCTGGAGCGCTGCATCTGCCTCAGCTGTGCAGCTGCCCATGAGATGGATGGCGGCAAGGGAGCCATGGCGCTTTGCAGTGAGGCTCAGGACCTTCGTGTCTGTGACGGGAAGCGTATGTGCAGCATCTCTTCCTGCATCGATCATGAGGGAGAAGATGCCATAGACATCCTCATCGGGGATATGGCTGAACATGGACCCATCTGCCATGCAGGTGAGATCTATCCCTTCCTGCTGGCAGACGAGGCTCTTCTCTGTGAGGACGCAGTCAAGCGCGCAGCTTCCGGTATGGACCTGTGCGTCGTAGACGTTTATGTCGTGGATCACTTCCTGCGCAGCCGAGGCGCTCATGCCCACGCCTTCATCCTGCAGTGTCGCCATGACCTTGTGCCGGATATCGTGCATGCGGGCATTTATGGCCGCAACTGTGGCCGTGCTCTGGGCATACTGGCGGGAGCGCTCCTCGGAGAGCCTGCGTGCGGTCTCGAGCCCTGCTTCGAGACGCAGCTTGTAGAGTGCCTGGTAGTCCGTATAGAGGACAAAGATGCAGATGGCCAGATGCGTCACGCGGAGCGAGAGCAGGAAGGGGACAGGGACCACTCCCATATGCCCCATGCCGCGGATCACCACATCGTTTGCAATGACCAGGAGGATGACCGCTGCCGTCATGCCCAGCATGCCGGAAGAGGATCTGTGGAGCGGCGGCTCGTCCTGGACCTGCCTGATGAAGAGGACGTAGGCAAGGGCAAGGATGAGGGCTTCGGCAATGAGGGTGAAGGCTGCCTCGCCCCAGATGGGGGCTACATGCATGCCAAGAGACTCTGCTGCAATGCGGCAGGTCTCTTCTGCTCCCGAAGAGAGGTTCTGGATCGTATAGCCTGCCGTCACGGCAAAAAGCGCATTCCAGGCAGAGGTGTCGAAGCAGAAGAGGACCGCTGCTGCAAAGGCAGGGATGAGGAGCGCATAGGCAATGAGGTTCAGGACATAGGGCTCCATGCTGCCGGCAGGGGCAGAGGAGGTCCAGATCCAGACGCCTATGAGACCGGTACATCCAAGGGCAAGAAGGCAGATGGCAGCTGCAAGACGCCAGGCGAAGCCGTGCTTCTTCGGCTGATGACAGCAGATGAGCCAGATCGGAAGGCCGAACTCCACCAGATGGTCCGCCACAGCAAGCGCGGCAGCCAGGATGTCCAGGAAGGAGACGCTCACAGGCAGCCTCCGAGATAGTGGGCAAGGGCTTGCAGGCAGCTCTTCTTGTGTCCGCGGCTCATATAGACAGCTCTGCCATCTGAAAGCTCGATCTTCGAGCCTTCCATGCCTGTGGCATGGGCCATGTTGATGATGCAGCCAGAAGAGATCTGAAGGAAGGGCGGCGAGGGGAGCTCGGATGCTGCCTCGCGCAGAGCCTTCCTTGCCAGGAGCTCCGATCCGTCCGCGAGACAGTAGGCAATATCGTGCCCTCGGGTCTCCACGAGGATGAGGTCCCGTGCCTGCACGGCATGGAGCCCCTGCTTGGCCTGGATGCAGATGGTGTGCTCGCTCCGCGCTTCCATTGCTTTCACGGCGCGATCCATCCGGAGCGTCAAGGCTGCATAGTCCACGGGCTTCACGATGAAATCGAGGGCAGACACGGCATAGCCTTCCACCGCATACTGTGCCAGATTCGTCACGAAGATGATCGGCACATCGAGGCCTTCTGCCCTGAGTGCCTTGGCGGCATCCATGCCACCGATCTGGGGAAGCTCGATATCGAGGAAGATGAGGTCTGCCGCAGCTGCCTCCTCGGAAATATCGAAAGCGCTTTCCAGCCGGCTGATCCTGAATGGGTCCTTGTGCTCTTCCCCATAGCGTTCGAGGAGCGTTTCCAGGCGTGCGGCAGCCCTGCTGTCATCTTCTACGATGAGGATGCGGTACACGGCTGTCTCCTCCTGCAATCCCAGCATGCCAGATGGCTCCCGATTTTCCCAAAGGAGAGACAGGTTCTGCCAGATTAGCTGGTCCATTCCCTCTCTCAGATATCGTTCAGCATAGCAAAGCTGGCATGAAAAGGGGCCTGGCAGCCCCGTGTGTGCATGCTGGCAGACGGGGAGAGGAGAGCAATGAAGAAGAGGGAAGAGGGAAAGCGGGGACGTCTCAGGATGAGCAACCGGAAGTTCCGGACACTCCTGATTATCCCGATAGCGCTTGTCTGCATCTTTGCCATCATCGCGACGGCGGCAAGCCAGATCATGTCCTCGACGCTCGATACCTATCTCGGATCGGGCACAACAAGCATCCAGAAGGCAGATGACACCAAGGACTGGGATGCCGACTACTACGATGCAGATGGCATCGATGCAGAAGAGGCTAAGGATGATGCCTACAAGGTAGCGGCACAGGTCCAGGATGAAGGCACGGTCCTTCTCAAGAACGATGGATCGCTGCCGCTTGCCAAGGGTTCTGTGGTCATGCCGTTCGGCGATGCCTATCTCAATCCTGTCTATGGACAGAATGCATCGGGCGGCTCTGCCAAGTGGGTGAAGGATCCGGTGACGCCGGAAGAGGGCCTTTCTGCCTTCACGATCGACAATTCTGCTGTCGATGCAATGAAGGCGGCAGGAGAGCCCGAAGCGCTCGAAGAGGCGCCAGGGACGCTGGCTGCCGGCAAGGCGGGGTCTGCTCTCGGCGGCGACTGCCGCATCTATGAGTACGATCCTTCGATCTATGACGGGATAGAAGAGAACAAGGATGCCACGGGTATCGTCTTCATCACCCGCTCCGGCCAGGAGGGCCAGGACCAGAAGTACGATGCCTACTCTGATGGCACGCCGCACTATCTGGCGCTCTCCCAGAACGAGCGTGGCACGATTGCCGCAGCGAAGGCCAAGTGCGGACACGTCGTGGTCGTGCTCGTGAGCTCGGCGCCGCTTGAGGTCGGCGACCTCATGTCCGGCGACCTCGCGGTGGATGGCCTCATCTGGTATGGACACCCCGGCGAGCGCGGCTTCTCTGAGCTCTCCGATATCCTCGACGGCGATGTGAATCCCTCGGGTCGCACGGTCGATACGTGGTCTTCCGACTTCACGAAGGACCCGAGCTATGCCAATATCGGCGTCCACACCTACTCGAACCTCACGGCGCAGTCTGGCAGCATGACAGACGGCGGAGAGATCCAGCGCACGTACAACGAGTACCAGGAAGGCGTCTACATGGGCTACCGCTACTACGAGACGGCGGCAGAGGTGGATCCAACCTTTGACTACAGCCAGGCAGTCGTGTTCCCGTTCGGCTATGGCCTGTCGTATACAAGCTTCAATGAGGAGCTCGAATCGGTCTCTCTCGATGCTGGCACCGTGACAGCGAAGGTCCGCATCACGAATACCGGCTCTGTGGCCGGCAAGGACGTGGCTGAGCTCTATTCAAGCTCTCCCTACACAGAACTCGACCAGGAGGCAAAGATCGAGAAGCCGGCAGCTGAGCTCCGTGCCTTCGCGAAATCGAAGCTTCTGGACCCCGGCGAGAGCCAGGAGCTCACGCTCACGTTCTCCGAGGAAGACCTTGCCTCCTACTGCTATACGCATGAGAGTCCGGATGGCACGACAGGCTGCTATGTCCTCGAGGCAGGCACCTACGACGTGAGCCTGCGCTCGAACAGCCACGACGTGGTGGCATCGCAGCCCATCGATGTCGCAGATACGACGTGGTATGACGGATCGGATGCGGCACATGTGCGCGAGGCAGAGAAGGCTGCACAGTCCAAGCTCGACGACAATGGCAACCCCATCATCGACAATTCCGCTACCTACACGGCAGCCACGAACAAGTTCCAGCAGAGTTCCGACTATATGAATACAGACTCCCATATCCTCACCCGCAGCGACTGGGCAGGCACGCAGCCCGAGAGCACGGACGGCAAGGAGATTTCCTCTGAGTTCACGGAGAGGCAGGACCTCTTCACGACATTCGATCCTCTGACTGACCCCGAGTACGGCGATGTGGAAGGCTCCAAGGTCTATGCCGCAGAGCAGCCGACCTCCGGTGCCAAGAACGGCCTTACCGTGAGCGATATGCGTGGTCTCGACTACGACGACCCGAAATGGGACGAGCTGCTGGATCAGATTGACTGGAACGCAGACAAGAAGGACATCATCAGAAACTTCTCCGGCGATGCCTATATCACGGCTCCGATCTCTTCCATCGGCCTTCCGAAGACCGTGGACGAGGATGGTGCCAACGGCCTCAAGGTCCAGGGCAATGATGCAGGATACGATATGACCAAGAGCTCGAGCTTCGGCTTCGCGCCGCTCATGAGCTCCACGTGGAACAGGGACCTCCTCTACGAGGTGGGCTCTGCCTTCGGACGCGAGTCTCTGGCCCACGGCATCAACGGCTGGTATGCACCTGCCGTGAACCTCCACCGCTCTCCCTTCTCTGGCCGCGTCTTCGAGTATTACTCCGAAGATCCGCTTCTTTCCGGCAAGATGGCAGCATCTGTCATCAGCGGTGCCGGAGACCAGGGCATGTACTGCTATCTCAAGCACTATGCCATGAACGATACGGAGTCCGGCCGCTCGAAGCTCGTCTGCACGTGGGCAGACGAGCAGACGATGCGCGAGCTCTATCTCAAGCCCTTCGAGATCGCGCTCGAAGAGAGCCGCATGACCGTCAAGTACTCAGGCGACAACGGCGAGATGAAGTCCCGTGTCATGAGGGCAGGAACGGCAGTCATGGCAACACAGACATGCGTGGGAACGCAGCTCGGACACACGAATGCTGCGCTTCTTCAGGATGTCCTGCGTGGCGAGTGGGGATTCGAAGGCATGGTAATCTCTGACTACTGGGTGTGGACCGGAGACAGCCTGCGCGATCTCTGCGTGCGTACGGGATGCGATACCTATCTCTGCATGGACGCGCCCATCATGTGGAGCATCAGCGACTATGACTCTGCAACAGCAAGAGCAAGCATGAGGAACGCAATACATAACATTGCCTATGCGGTAGCCAACTCCAATGCCATGGAAGGAATGGCGCCAGGTGCGGTGCAGAAGATAGGCATCTCTCCCTGGGTCTGGCTCGTTGCAGGCCTCGATGCAGTAGCCATCGTCTTCCTTGTGGGCGGCATTGTACTCATAAGGAGAAGGGCAAAGGCCGAGCTTGCCAATCCATCTGCTTACCGTCGTGGCAGGCGTGCTGAGGCAAAGCTCCAGAAGAGGCTTGAGAAGATGTGGATGCATGATGATGGAGAGCGAGTAAAGAAGCAGTAGCTCTATCTGAGGAGTCCACCACCACTGCCCCTTTTATATGCAGCCCGGCCAGAGAGTCTTCTGTTCGGGCTGTCTTGCAATTAGTGCCTGTTTCCGCAAATCGCGAAAGCAACATTGCTTCGAGCAAGGGGCATTTAGGACAGCTGCCGCGGATAAGTGGGGGCATATGGAGTGGATAGACCGAAGAATTTGATGGGTTCCTCATCGATTTTGACCAGCCTTCCGCTGCCGTCTAATACCCAAGAGGTGCCATTATTGGGCTCTCCGCTATTTAT
>NZ_JBEVTM010000024.1:0-26374 GCF_040884255.1 Olsenella sp. AGMB03486 | reverse complement strand
CAGCCGCAAAGAGGGCATCCAGGAAGGAATCGCACTCGGCCGGCAGGAAGGGGTAGCGCTCGGCCGGCAGGAAGGGTTCGAGCGGGCCAAGAGCATCCTCGCCGAGCAGATGGCCACCCTCGGCATTGACCGAGCGCTCATCGACCGGGTGATGGCAGATGCCGCTGCCTCTCTGAAGGACATGCCACATCAGTAGCAGGAAGAAAGCTTTCCCCATGCCGGATGGCAGAACAGACTTCGCGCTACAACATGCTCCTCACAGATCATGTTCGTTCTGCCTGCCTGCAGACATGCATATCCATTCTGCCTGTCGCGCGTTCCTCCGCATGCTCTGATGTCTGTCTTCTGAATGGCAGCTCAGAAGCTATCCCACACCCCCGTTCCATGAATCTGCAGCTTCCTGTGTCGTCTGGAAAACGCAAGTCCTTCAGAAAGGACAATCATGTCCACTTCAGCAATCGCTGCCGCACTCGGTGCCTATACCCTCTTCATCATTGTCCTGCTCATCCTGCTCGTCGTTGCCTACTGGAAGATGTTCACGAAGGCAGGCATCGCTGGCTGGAAGTCCCTCATCCCCCTCTACAACGTCTATATCGCCTTCAAGATTGCCTGGAAGGACCAGACCGCATTCTGGGTCTGGCTTGCCGCAAACGTTGTCTACGGCCTGTTCAGGGACCATGAAGATGGAGTCTCCGGTGTCATCACGATCGCTGCGGGCATCCTTGCCCTCGTCTGGTGGATGCGCTTCTGCATCAGGCAGGCAAAGTCGTACGGCAAGGGAGCCGGCACCGGCATCGCCGCCTTCTTCCTGCCGAACATCCTGACGCTCTACTACGGCTTTGCCTCCTCCTGCACCTATGCAGGTCCCCAGGACTAGTCGGGAGCACTGCTATGGAAGATGCACAGGACATGGCAGAGAAGCTCGAACGCTATGAGTGCTTTGCCCGAGGCCTGAGAGACGAGCTTGCCACGACGGACCAGAAGCTTCAGACCCTCAAGGCGCAGGGCAAGACGAAGACCGCCACCTACCGGCAGCTCTTTGCAAACCGCTTCATGCTCGAGGAGATGGTCTCGCGCCTCGACGAGGCAGACCTCTGAGCCTGTCTCTCCTCTCGCCAAATGAGATGATGGGTATAAAGAGAGCGTCAGACAAAACACGAGACAAGGGAGATGCCTTACGGAGAAAGAGCTACTTGACTACACTGCGCAGAAGGTCGACGAGATGCTCGCTGCGCCTTCCGCCTCTGCCGATACGAAGAAGTCTGCCCAGGCCTGGAAGGACGCTATCGCAGCCGGCAAGGATGCCGATGCCGCAACGAACACCCTGCTCGATGCTATCAGCGCCCACCAGACCACAATCGACTCCCTCATCGGCTTCATGAGTTCCGACAAGGCGAAGGAGCTCTTCGGCGCAGACGTTGCCGCAAGAAACGTTGCCCACGCAGAGGAGCGCAAGGCCAAGGGCGCCAAGTGGTGCGATTGCGCAGCCTGCAGGCCCTGCCATGAGCTGCTGCACAAGTTCGGCCGTGAAGAGGCAGACGTCTATCTGTGACACGGGAATCAAGATGTACAGGACAAGCAGGCCAGAGGCTGGAGTCTCTGGCCTGCTTTGCTGTATCCGTCTTTGCAGAACTTCGAAAGCCCGCCAATTCAGAAGAAGAGATCCGCCAGCAGACAATCCCGGCTACGCCGCGCAATGCTCGGCATCAGTGCACGCGCAATTTGCAATCATAGCGATGAACAGATCGAAAGCACGGCAACTCGGCGAGAGCAACACAGAAGCCAATCCCATCTATGGTGCGAGATACGTTCCCCACTATTGAGCGGCAGAAAAGCTTGCTCCATCGAAGCGCATCCAGACATGGAGCTGGTCTACCCTTTTCATATTCCCGCATGCCGCAGAAAATGCGATGTCTGGGACCAGAGCATGAAGACAAGCAAGATGCCTCCCAGAAGAGCTGCCGGGCCGAAGCCTTGCCCTGAGCTGCGGCTCTTGCTCCGCTTATGAAGGACACTCCTGGCAGATGGCGTATCATGGAAAAGAGGCGCGATATCCGGAGGCAACATGGGCGAGCTCACTCTTGAGGAACGTGGAAGGCTGATCGTGGATGCATGTCTGAAGCAGACAAGCACCAGCCCCTATCAGGTGTTCATGAACGTGGCACGGCAGGACTTTGTACGCATGCACGGGCCGGAACACCATGTGCTGGATGGGGCGGCACTGCTGAGTGCATACCGCAACGCAGGAGGAGACGTCGACCTTGCTGCTGCACTGGCAGAGCTCATGTCGCGCGGTCTCAAGATGCCTGGCGCCATGTGCGGACGCTGGGGCGTATGCGGAGCGACAGCATCCATAGGAGCCGCGCTCAGCATTCTGGAACAGACAGGCCCGCTTTCAGACGACGACTCATGGGGCAGCCATATGCGCTACACGTCGCGTGCGCTGGACGGCCTGTCGCGCATAGGCGGGCCGCGCTGCTGCAAGCGCGATGCGTATGTATCGCTGCAGACAGCGGTTGACTATGTGCATGAGCGCTTCGGCGTCAGCCTTAAGAAGGACAGCATCGTCTGCGAGTTCCATCCGTACAATGCCCAGTGCCTGGGCAAGAAGTGTCCGTTCTTCCCAAAGACGGAGGCGGATGCCTGACTCATCCGCGCAGCTGCCTGCATCCATGATCTCCAGCAGAAGGCACTCTGCCGCAGATGGCTTCATATACCCATCTCCCAAGACTTCAGCCCCCTGCACCAGAGCCGCCTCTGCAGCACACAGTGCGGCTGACTGTATATCCTTCTTCTCCAAAGGCTCAGACGTATTAGATGGAGCCCATGCATCGGTCCACGCCCGGGGGCAGATCAAGCCACCACGCCCAATCTGCCCCGAAAGGCTTTGCAGGTACTCCTGGGGATTTCTGGATGTGTCCACCCGGCGTGTGCATCTCTTGGGCCGGCAGCCGGATGCATCGCTGGATACGTGCCAGGCACGATGCTGCCGCCGAGGACGTCCGGAGAGACCTTCATATTGCCACGGCAGAAGCTTCAGCCATGCAGAGGATTTCTGGAACAGCAGGTCGCGGGGATGCCTATTCAAGACGTTCAGAAACCTTGGTTCATGTATGCAGGACACAGATAGAAAAGCAGCCCAGAGGCAATCCTCTGGGCTGCGAATGTTTGGTGGGCGTTAGAAGATTTGAACTTCTGACCTCTTCCGTGTCAGGGAAGCGCTCTCCCCCTGAGCTAAACGCCCGATTATCTCTGCTGGGTTGGGGTGCCCTGCAGCAGAAAGATACTTTACGCGAATCGTGGCTCCTGTGCAAGAAAAACTTTCCCAAATCTGCGATTGCCCTTAAATTCGCGGTTTCATCACAGGATCGGGAGCGATGATGCCACCGCCCACGCACTCGAGACCACGATAGATGACCGCACTCTGCCCCGGCGCCACGGTGCGCACCGGCTCTGCGAACGAGACCGTAGCGCTCTTTCCGTCCTCGGAGACAGAGAGCCGAGCTTCGCAAAGAGGACCTGTGTGCCTCGTGCGGACGAGACACTCCCCTGCTTCAGGCGCCGTGCCAGCAATCCAGTGGCAATCTTCGAGCGTGTGCTCTTTCGTCCAAAGTCCCGGACACATCTTGTCTGCCGTCACATAGACGACATTTTCCTTCGTATCGGTTGCCACCACATAGCGGGCAGGGCCGCCTCCGAGATCGAGTCCTTTCCTCTGTCCTACTGTGAAGAGGAATGCCCCCTCATGGTGTCCAAGCACCTTGCCAGTCTCCCACTCGACGATGTCGCCTGCCCTCTTCTCGAGCGTATCGAGCAGGAAGGTACGGATGCCGACAGGACCGATAAAGCAGATGCCATCGGAGTCCGGCTTGGTCTCGATGCCGAGATGGCGCTCTGCGCAGGCAGCACGAACGTCTGTCTTCGAGGAGTAGCCGCCGACCGGGAAGAGAACGCGATTGAACGTCGTGCCGGGCACGCGCCAGAGGAAGTAGGTCTGATCCTTGTGCTCATCAGCAGAGCGAAGGAGCCTGGCAGGTCCTCCATCCGTGAGTGCCGGAGCCGTCCTTGCGTAGTGCCCTGTTGCGATGAGATCGGCGCCTTCCTTGAAGGCACGCTCGGCAAACGTGCCGAACTTCACCGTCTGGTTGCACATCACATCAGGATTCGGCGTATAGCCATGGGCATAGGCATCGACAAGATAGTCTGCGACCGTCTCCTTGTACTCCTTCTCGCAGTCCCAGACTTCAAGATCCACGCCGAGTTTCACCGCTACGCGCTCCGCATCGGCCAGGTCCTCTGCCCAGGGGCACTTGAAGCCAGGAAGGTCCTTCGACCAGTTCCTCATATAGACAGCCGTGACATCGAAGCCCTGCTCTACGAGGAGCGCGCAGGACAAGGCCGAGTCCACGCCTCCGCTCATGCCGAGGAATACCTTCTTGCCCATCATGCCGCCTTTCCCGTACGCGGATCGAGGCCACGCCTTCTTGCCTCTTCCTCGACGGCGTTTCCGATCCTGGCTGCCGCCTCTTCAATGTCCTCTTCTGTCACAGGAGCCCCGAGCGTGATCCTCAAGCTTCCATCTGCCACAGCAGGTGCAGCTCCTATCGCTTCGAGCACATGGCTCTCCCGCATCCGGCTTGCCGCACAGGCAGAGCCTGTGCCGACAGAGACCCCTCTGTCCTCGAGCAGGATCACGAGCCTCCTTGCTTCGAGGCCCGGGAAGGAGATGTGCAGAAGGCCGGGAAGGCGGAGCTTTGCCTTCTTCGGACCCTCGACCTCGGCCCAGGGGAAGCGCTCCAAAAGCTCTTTCTGGAGCCTGTCCCGAAGCTTCTGCTCCCGCTTTGCCTCCTGGGTCCGGTGTGCCGTGGCCTCTTCGAGCGCACAGGCAAAGCCGACAGCTCCTGCCACATTCTCTGTGCCGGAACGGACACCGCCCTCCTGGCCACCACCTTGGAGCAGCGGCTTTATTGCGATGCCGTCCTCGGCCCAGAGAAGGCCGACCTGCTTTGGCCCGTAGATCTTCGCGGCAGAGAGCGTGAGCATGTCCACATGGAGCGATGCCACATTGATAGCAAGGGCATTGACAGCCTGCGAGGCATCCGTATGGAGCCAGAGCGGCATCTTTCCCCCTGCCGCAAGCCTTGACTGCCGCCTCTCTGCGACAAGCTTCGCAATGTCACGGATGGGCTGGATCGTCCCGATCTCGCCGTTCGCAAGAGAGATGGAGATAAGCCCCACCTCAGGGGTGAGCAGCTTCTCGAGCGTCTCCATGTCCACCCGCCCATCCCGATGCACCGGAATCAGCGCATGGTCTTTCGCTTCTGCTGCCGCAAGGACGCTCTCATGCTCTGTTGCAAGCACCAGCACCCTGCCTTCGGCAGAGTTGATGGCAAGGTTGTTCGCCTCGGTCGCGCCGGCACAGATGATGAGGTTGTCAGGCTTGGCGCCAATCTCATGGGCAAGCCGGGACCGGGCCTCTTCGTAGTCTGCCTTCGCCTTCCTTGCAAGCCGATACGGGGCAGAAGGGTTGTAGAACATATCGGACATATAGGGAAGCATCGCCCGAAGCACGGAAGGTGCTACCGGCGTTGCCGCTGCATAGTCGAGATATATCTCTTTCGTTGCATCCATAGAGGGACATCCGCTCGAAGAATCGTGACCGCAGAGGGCAGTGATGCCTGGCTCTGCGAAGTGTGCCAAGATACAAGGCAGCACAAAGGTGTGCTGCATGCGCACCCCATACTACCAAATGCGCAGGAAGGCGGCCTCTATGCCAGAGCTCCTCCATCTCGATGCAACCGATGTCCTCGTCGTAGGGACAGGCCTTGCAGGCATCTCAGCAGCGGTTTCTGCCGCAGAGGCAGGAGCGAAGATCACGCTTGCATCTGCCGGTCCTGTCTTCTCCGGCTCCTCCTTCTCCTCTGCCACCTGGGGCCTCGGCATGGTCGCACCTGAGTCGGCAGCAGACGAGGAAGACCTTGTCCAGACCATTCTCGCGGTAGGTTCAGGTGCGGCAGACCCCGCACTCGTCAGAAGCTTTGTCTCGGGCATCTATCCTGCCATGCAATGGCTCGAAGACCACGGCGTTGCGCTCAGAGCGCCCGATCACCCAGAGGAGCGCGAGTACATCCCCTGCTTCGACCACAAGGCACGCCTCTGGCGAGGGCTAGGCCGGGCCGAGTTCAGAGATGCCATGGCAGCACGTCTCCAAGACCTGGACGTCCATCTCATCGAGCATGCATCTCTTGCACGCTTGAGGAAGGCAGACGATGGCAGCATCCAGGGTGCCATCTTCTTCGACGAGACATCCTCTTCCTTCATCGACGTTCCCGCCTCATCCACAATCCTTGCCACCGGAGGCACGGCAGGCCTCTTCGGCAGGCATATAGGTGCTGACGAGGACACAGGCATTTCCCATGCCCTTGCAAAGGATGCCGGCGCTCATCTCGTGAACCTCGAGTTCATCCAGCTCATGCCGGCAATCCTCACCGAGATGGGCCCTGTCATCTTCAACGAGAAGACGTTCCGCTATCTTGCATTCGAAGACGGAGCAGCTTCCTCGATATCCAGAAATCTCTTCGAGCTCAGGAGCACCCATGGACCTGCAACAACACGGTTGGGAGATGCTGCAATCGATCTTGCGATAGCGGAAGCAGGCGAAAAAGGTGCCCCTGCACACTATGAGAATCTGCCCGACCCCCTGCCCGAGCTCGACCGCACCTACTTCTCCTGGCTCGAAAAGCGCCTTGGCCATCCTCTCGATCAGAGCTTCCGCCTCGCGCTCTTCGCCCATGCAAGCAATGGCGGAATCAGGATCGACCGCAACGGCTGGACCGGCGTCCCCGGACTCTTTGCCGCAGGAGAGGCGACAGGCGGCATGCATGGTGCAGACCGGCTCGGCGGCCTTTCAAGCGCAAACTGCATCGTATTCGGTATCAGGACCGGAGAAGCGGCTGCAAAGACAGCAGAAGGCGTCTCAGCACCTCTTGAAGGCATGGCTGGACTTCCCAGCACATGCTCTCCTCTCGCCGCCAAAGCCCTTCCGGCAATACGCCTTGCCCTCGACAGCGCCTGTCTCGCTCCCCGATGCGAGCATGACCTCGTGGCGGCCCAGAGCTCCCTTCACCTGATCGATGAGGCGATTGCGCGCACCGCACTTCCCACGCAGGATGCCAGAGCCATCTTCCAGACGCTCGAAGCCAAAGCCGCTCTTGCCACGGCACAGGAGATGATCGAGGCCATGAGGAGAAGAAGGGAGAGCGCCGGCAGCCACATCAGATTGGATGCCGGCTGAGGATAGGAGCATTTCGTTTCGCCCCGCAGCAGGCCTAAAAAATCTTGCCGAAAAAAGTTCTTGCACGCACGGCCGCTTTCACATATAGTATTTCCCGCACGCGGGCTTAGCGCAGTTGGTAGCGCGCCACCTTGCCAAGGTGGAGGCCGCGGGTTCGAATCCCGTAGCCCGCTCCATTGATCATCCGGCCGTCCTGCGAATTCTCGTATGTCGGCCTTTTTCATAACGGCGAGATGGCCAAGTGGTAAGGCGCGGGCCTGCAAAGCCCTTACCCCCGGTTCGAATCCGGGTCTCGCCTCCAGGAAAGTTCGGGGACTGCATCTGCGGTCCCCTTTTTGCAGCTCTTCTGATGAATTGGTGTTCCTTCGTTATCATTCCTCCCGCTCAGCCCCTCTCTCAAGGTTTCTGTCGGCTGCTTGTGCCACAATGCTCGAGTTGGCTCAAGAATATGAAGGAGGTATGCGCATGCCGCACAAGATCGGCCAGGCCCGCATCGCCGTCCTCAGAGAGGCAGAAGAGGATTCAGGCGTCGTGGCAAGAAACCTTGCCGGCACGACCGGTGTCCTCGAAGTCTGGGAGTCTGACCACAAGTTCCCCGGAAGGCAGGGCGCTGTCTTCTACTATCCCCTCACCTTCGATCATGAAGGCAACGGCTCCACGGCACGATTCTTCCGCACCGCCTACAACTACCGCTTGACCGATGACGGCAAGACCGCCATCTTCGACAAGGGCGGCAGGAGCGGCACGAATCGCTTTGTCTTTGATATCCAGGGCGGCTTCAAGAACGAGGAAGCAGAAGCCGAAAGCGCGCATGCTGCCGCGCATCCCGGCGAGACGTCTTCCTTCGATGTAGAAGGATCCAGGGACCGCTAGCACGTGCATCTGCTCCGGCGAGAAGGAAGAGCTTCTCGCCGGAGCTTTCTTTCTAGCGCCTTCTTCTCTTCGGCTTCATGAGGTCGAAGAGGAAAAGGTCGTGCGCCGATAGATGGCGCCTCTGACAGCACGCTTCGGATCGTGCACGAACCCCATGCCGCGCTTCCCGTAGAAGGGGTCTAGTGCCCGCTTCATGCGGCGCTTGTACTTTCCCGTCGTCCTCGCGGCAAGCGACTTCTTCCATGAGGGACGCCTCATGCCAAACTTCATGGGAAACCATCTCCTCGAGCCTTCAGCTCCCTGCTCCCCTCTTCAGCTTCCGTTATACGCCTGTCCGGCGACACATCCCGGGATTTCCTGAACCCCCGCATCCACGCTTTCCCCACACATTGAAGATTTATTCTTGCGCTCCCGGCGATATTCGCGTATATTCTTAAACCGCACGCGGGCTTAGCGCAGTTGGTAGCGCGCCACCTTGCCAAGGTGGAGGCCGCGGGTTCGAATCCCGTAGCCCGCTCCATTGATTATCCGGCCGTCCTGCGAATCCTCGTATGTCGGCCTTTTTCATAACGGCGAGATGGCCAAGTGGTAAGGCGCGGGCCTGCAAAGCCCTTACCCCCGGTTCGAATCCGGGTCTCGCCTCCAGAAAAGTTCGGGGACCGCTTCTGCGGTCCCCTTTTTCATGCCGAGATTGCTCATATGTCTGAATCTTGTACCGGAGCTACTGCTGTGCGCTCTCCGGTGCCTGATCGAGCATCTTCACGAGCCTCACCTGCGTGCCCTTGCCCGACGACTTGAGAGAGATCGTGACCTCATCTGCGAGAAGCCGCATGAGCTTGATGCCACGTCCGCGCTCGAGCGTGGAGCCAGATGTCGTCTTCGGCTCCTCCCCCGCCTTCAGCTGGTAGCCCTTGCCGGTATCGGTGATATCGAGCGTCACTCGGTCGGGATAGCAGCTCACGGTCACGAGCGTATAGCGCGAATCGGTGTGGTCGAACGCATTGCCGAGCGCCTCGCCGCATGCAAGCGTCATATCGAACGCCTCATCGGCCGTAAGCATCGTATTCTCGAGAAGATGTTCGACCCGCTGCCTTGTCTCATGCATGTGGTCCGCATCGGAGCAGAGGACCCGTCGCCAGAGCGGCTCGACACGTGGGTCGAGCTCAGGCACCTGCCGCGTCGTGTCAGCCGGAATCACGGGCGCGAAATCGACGACACGCACGCGTCTCAGCGAGCGAAAAGCAGGCTTCGAGACGTTGATGAGGGAAAGGAGGCCTCCGGCGGCACGCATCTTCCGGATCTCGAGCAGTATCGTTGCCATGCCCGCAGAATCGATATAGGTCGCCTTTCCCATGTTCAGGATGATGCGCTTGCATCCCCCGTCGATGAGGGCGTCGAGGTCATGCCGAAGACGCGGTGCTGTCAGCACGGTCAAATCGGATTCCACAGGCAGAACGACTATGTCAGAGGTATGCTCCATGCCTTTTCTATTCCCGAACACGGGAATTCATACACGGAGGGTGGCAGATTGCGCTGGCTATTTTGCAGATGGCGCAGCTTCAGGCCCATCCTGCGTCCTGAGCCCGTCGTAGCGCACAGCGACCATTGCGACATCGTCGTCGAGGTTTCTGGCCGTGAAGGTATCAAGGGTCGCCAGAAGCCGGTCCAGGATCCCATCGAAGCCCTTGGGGATCTGCTGCATGATCGCATCCTTGAGCCCGTCCTCGCCGAAGAAGGCTCCCACAGGGTTCCTGGCCTCGGTCGTGCCATCCGTATAGAGCAGAAGGAAGTCACCAGGATCTGCTGTGGTCTCTCCGTCGATATAGGTCATGTCCTCGAAGGCGCCGACGACACCCGACTGCACATCGAGCGTCTCAAGCTCGCCTCTCTTTGCGCGGTAGAGGATTGCAGGCGGATGCCCTGCGCTGCAGTAGGAGATCTTGCCGCTCTCGATATCGATGAGCCCTATGAAGAGCGTCGCGAACGTCTCGATGCGTGAGAAGCCGAGGAGGAAGTCATTCAGGCTCCTCACCATGCGAGCTGGTGCGAGCCCTTCCCAGGCGTAGGCGCCGAGGGCCGTCTTCACAGCGGCTGAGACCGAGGCTGCCTCGACGCCCTTGCCCGAGACATCGCCCATGATGACAGCAGCGCGGCGCTGGGGCAGACGGATGAGGTCGTAGAAGTCGCCGCCGACGAAGGCATCGGCCGTGGCAGACGAATAGATGCCAGAGGCCGTGAGGCCTTCTACCTCCTGGAGCTCGTTTCTCATGCCGAGCTGCAGGGCCTGCGAGATCCTCTTGTCCTGCATGCGGCGGGCTGTGCCTGCCATGAGCTCGCAGAAGTCGTCTGTGCACTTGTGTATGAACGAGAGCTCGTCGGTATCGAGCGGCTCTGCATCCTGCGGGCGCAGCACCATGAAGGCGACCTTCTGGTCCATGACCTTGCCGGCATCGACGAAGGCACCGATCGAGCACTCGCCGAGGCTGGAAAGCCAGTCGGAGAGCCGAGAGCCCGCATCGATCCGTGCAAGCGCAACCTCGTTTCCGAGCTTCGAGCCGACGATATCCTCTACCTCCATCGGAAGGGCGCGCATGCCATTGTTCGGCAGATACGCGACCGCTGTCGGGCCATAGTCGTTCTCCTCGACCCGGCAGAAGATGCAGCCGATGCCTTCTGCCATCTGGCTGAAGAAGGAAAGCCCGTCTTCAGGCGAGGGCTCCCCCGCTGCATAGAGCTTCTCCCTGAGGTCTGAATGGAGAGCTTCGAGGCGTGCCGCATGCTCGGTGCGCATCTGCGTGAAGGCACCCATGAGCTGGACCGAGAGGTAGCTTGCGACTGCATCGAGGAGGCGTCCGTCCTCCTTCGTCGTCGGATGGAGCCTCTCCCAGCCGACCTCGATGACGGCGATGACATGGCCACCGAACCAGACCGGCACGGCGATGAAGCTGGCAAAGGGCGGCACGAGCTTTGCCGGCAGCTTGTGCGTCTCGTGCGTCTCCTCATCTATGACCTCACGGCGGGACGTGTGTCCGGCCCTGAGATCGGATGTCGTCGGTGCCAGGACACGGAGGCGCAGCGCATGCTCTGAGCGCAGGAGCACCCGGGACATGCCGTTTCTGTAGGAGAGGAAGGGAGGCAGCGCCGAGTCTGCAAGCGAGGCGGTATGGCCCCTCAGATGGAAGCCATCCGGCTCTGCGAGATAGACGAGCGTGCCCGTCGCTTCCATCGTCTCTGCGATCTCTTCGAGCGTCCTTGAGAAGAGCTGGCTCATATCGTCGTTGTCGAGGGTGTCCAGAACGATTCTGAGCGTCCCTGAGAGCCTTCTGTTGGCACGGGTAAGGTCTTTTACCATCCGCTCCTGTTCGCGGCTCTGAGCGACGCTCTCGTCCGCGTCATGGGCACAGAGCACGTAGGTATCGGATGCCGCAGACGTCTTTTCGCACCTGACGCGGAGCTCGAGCGGCATATCGCCCTCGCGCGGCAGGCTCACAAGCACCGAGGAGCCGTCGGAAGGAAATGGCAGCTGCCAGAAGATGCTGTTCTCTCCGGCCTTGGCAAGCGCGGAGATGGCGGGACGCTCGGCTGCGCCATAGGGCTTCGCGAAGAGCTCCTGGATCTGGTGTCCGAAGAGCATCGTCTCCTTCGCCCCGAAGAGCTGGCGTGCCTGCTCGTTTGCCATGATGATCCGGCCCATGCCATCGAAGGCGATGACCGCATCGGTCGTAAGCTCCAGGACAGAGCCCAAGGTCTGCGGAATCGTGGCTGCCCCCAGCCCGTCCAAGGAAACCTTCTTCTCTGCCATGGCGCTCCTCTCTTTTGCCTTCCCCCACTATACCCGAGAGGCCAAGATGCACACGCAGCTTGTGGTTCCTGCCTACGAAAAAAGGGAGCCCCGAAGGGCTCCCTCTGCAAGTTCTGGTGTCGGAGGCGGGACTTGAACCCGCACAACCTTTTAGTCAGTTACTAGCACCTCAAGCTAGCGCGTCTGCCAATTCCGCCACTCCGACATGGGTTAGTGCGGTAGCTATATTAGCACGCACTCATTCCCGACTGCAAGGACAATTTTGAAATTTGTTCCTGCAGCAGAAGATGCCGCTACTCCTTCTCCCAGCCAATCGCGACCGGCTTGAGCGACTCGAACAGCGACGGACCATAGTTGGCAAGGTTCTTCTTCGTGACGACTACATCGGGGCCGGAGTAGATGGGGATGAAGGCATAGGACTCCTGCGCCTTCTTCTCGGCCTCGTTCATGGCCTTGCTCTGCTCTGCAGGATCCTCGACCGTGACGATCTTGGCAAGCTCGGCATCGAGCTCGGCGGAGCCGGCGTGCGTGAAGTTCGAAGCGGACGTGGAGCCGTAGATCTGCGGGGCATTCCACATGTAGGTGTTCGAGGACTGCCAGCCGAACAGCACGATATCCCAGTCGCCGCTAGTAAGCGTCGTCGAGAACTCGGAGGAAGGCTTCGGTTCGATCTCGATGTCCATGCCGGCATCCTTTGCCATCTTCTGGATAGCTGCAGCACGGTTCTTCGTCGTGTTGGAGTCGCCGAAGATCGTGAAGCCGAACGTGACCTTTGCGCCGTCCTTCGCGTAGTAGCCGTCATCGCCCATCGAGTAGCCAGCATCCTCGAGCGTCTTCTTCGCGGCTGCGGTGCGCTCGTCTGCAGAGTTCAGGCTCTTCACATCGTCCGGGCGGTTGTCCTCATAGCCGTCTGCCCAGTTCGGAACAAGGAGCGATCCCGGCGTCTCCTCGGACCAGTTCACGCCCTGCCAGATGACGCTTCTGACCGTTGCCGGATCGATGCACTGGTAGAGTGCCTTGCGGACAGCGACCTCGGAGACAACCGGACGAGTCGTGTTGATCTCGATATTGTAGACGGCCAAGGAGTTCGAGCGGCGGATTGTCGCGTCGTCCATGGACGAGAAGTTCGACAGCATCTCGGAGGAGCCGGACTGGGGCTCGCCTGTGGCGTCGACCTCGCCGTTCTTGAAGGCGTTGTAGAGAGCCTGTGCCTCCATCTGCTTGTACGTGATCTTGTCGAGCTTGGGCTTGTCGCCCCACCAGTTCGGATTCGGCACGAAGACGACAGACGTATCGTCGACAGAGTCGATCGTGAACGGGCCATAGCCCCATTCGGGGTGCGGGTTCACGTTCCAGCCATTCGTGTAGGTGTCGACATTCGTTGCATCGGGATGCATGAACTGGGAGACGATCGGCTCATACGGATAGACCGGCTCGGAGAACGTGATCACGGCCTGCTTGGCAGACGTGCCCTGCTCGACAGACTCGATCTTGTCATAGCCATCGGTTGCAGACGGCGTATAGGAGTCGTTCTTGCCATTCATCAGGGTCCAGACGGACTGCAGCGCACGGTAGTCGATCGGCGTGCCATCGTTGAACTGTGCCTTGTCGGCGATATCGACGGTCACGACGAGCTTGCCGGAGTCCGTGGACGAAGACAGGTTCGAGATGAAGTCGGGATCGGGCGTGAACTTGGAGAGCGTCGCATCGGAGTGCACAGTCTCAGGCATATAGAGCAGCCAGTAGTTGTGCATCTCGACCGTATTGCCCTCGACCGACAGATAGTTCCAGTTCGGGCCGACCTCTGCGGCAGGAAGCACGAGCTCTCCGCCGTCCTGGACATCATCGTAGTCCTTCGGATTGTTGTAGGTCTTGCCTTCCTCCGGAAGCGGCAGCTGATCGAGCGGCGTTGTTGCCGGCGAGCCTGCCTGAGGCTCGACATCGGAAGACGCAGAAGATTCCGAAGAGCTGGACGAGCTGCTGCTATTGCCACAGCCAGCAAGGCCGAGCCCTGCCGCAACCGCTGCAGCCGAGCCAGTGAGCTCAAGGAAGGAGCGACGTGAAAGACTGCTAGACATATTCTCCCCTTTGATAGATGGCTAACAGGTGCATCTAACCATAGCCCAAAAGCAGGAAAATATGTTTCCCTCGTGTAAATGGTGTCAAAATTTAAGGGCGAAGGGCGGCAGGCATGCGCCCGCCGTCACCTTCGCCCTGCAAAAGGCAATCTCTTCGGCTATAGGATCTGCGCCCTTATGCCTCCCAGCCGAGGTTCTTTGCCTCGAACGTCTCGAAGAGCGCGGGGCCGAAGTTCGCAAGCGTCGCCTTCGTGACGATCACGTCCGGGCCGGAGAACAGCGGCAGGAAGGCGTAGGACTGGAGTGCCTTCTTCTCTGCCTCGTTCAGAGCCTTCTTCTGCTCCGTCGGATCCTCGATGGTGATGACCTTCGCAAGCTCTGCATCGAGCTCTGCCGTGCCGTACTGCGTGAAGTTCGAAGAGGACGTCGAGCCATAGATCTGCGGGGCATTCCAGACATAGGTCGTGGAGGAAGACCAGCCGAACAGGCAGATATCCCAGTTGCCGCTCGTCAGTGTCGTCGAGAACTCGGAAGCGGGCTTCGCGTCGATCTCGACGTCGATGCCGGCGTTCTTTGCCATCGTCTGGATGGCGGCAGCACGGTTCTTGACAGTATTGGAGTCGCCGAACGTCGTGAAGGAGAAGGAGACCTTCGTGCCGTCCTTGGCATAGAAGCCGTCGTCGCCCATCGTGTAGCCGGCATCCTCGAGGGTCTTCTTTGCCGCAGACGTGCGCTCGTCGGACTTGAGCGAGTAGACATCGTCCGGCATGTTGTTCTCATAGCCATCAGCCCAGCTCGGAACGAGAAGGGATCCCGGCGTCTCCTCATCCCAGTTCACGCCCTGCCACACGACCGCACGGATCGTGGACGGATCGCACGACTGGCAGAAGGCCTTGCGGACGGCGATGTCGGAAAGGACACCGCGTGCCGTGTTGATCTCGATACAGGCGACAGAGAGGGAGTCGGCGCGACGCACCGTGGCGTCGTCCATCGACGTGAAGTTCGAGAGCATCTCGGCAGAGCCAGAAGCGGCAGTGCCCGTGCAGTCCACCTCGCCGTTCTTGAAGGCGTTGAAGAGCGCCTGGGAGTCCATCTGCTTGTACTGGACGGAGTCAAGCATCGGCGCCTCGCCCCACCAGTTGGGGTTCGGTACGAACGTGACCTGCGTCTCGTCGACGGAATCGACCGTGAACGGGCCATAGCCCCACTCGGCATGCGGGTTGTTGTTCCAGGACAGATACTTCTCCGGATCCGTTCCGTCAGGATGCAGGATCTGGGAGACGATCGGCTCGTACGGATAGACCGGCTCGGAGAACGTGATGACAGCCTGCTTGTCGGAGCTGCCGCGCTCGACGGACTCGACCTTGTCGTAGCCATCGGTGGCAGCCGGCATATACTTGTCGGACTTGCCGTTCATGACGGTCCAGACAGCAGCAAGGGCACGATAGTCGATCGGCGTGCCATCGTTGAACTGTGCCTTCTCGTTGAAGTCGACAGTCACGACGAGCTTGCCGGAATCCGTGGACGACGAGATGTTCGTGATGAAGTTCGGGTCGGGCGTGAACTTCGTGAGCGTTGCATCGGCAAGCACGATGTCAGGCATGTAGTACATCCAGTACGTATGCATCTCGACCGTGTTGCCCTCGGTGGAGTAGTAGTTCCAGTTCGGTCCGACCTCGCCTGCGGGGATGACGACAGTGCCGCCCTGCTTCATCTCGGAGCGGTCCTTCGGGTTGGTGTAGACCTGGCCCTTCTCAGGAAGCGGCAGCTGGTCGGGCGACGTGGTGGCCGGAGAGCCGTTCTGGGGCTCGGTGCCGGTGTCGGTGGCCGTGGTGCCATCCTTCGTGGAGCCCGCTGCCAGAATTGCCGCAAGCGGCAAGGCCGAGGCCTGCCACAGCAGCTGTGGCGCCCGAAAGCTTCAGGAATGAGCGGCGGGATACGTTGTCGTAAAGCATGTTTCTCCCCTGTTCGCTGGAAGACTGCATTACTGGGCAGTCTTTGATGAATCCCAACTTTTCTTAGGATACTGTATCCATGCTCTATAGCCAACGAATTTTTATTTCCGAAACATTGCAGATTATGAGCGCTGATTTTACAGACCCGTATTCGCTTAATTTCTCTTCATACATTTCATCCTGCTCTTTCATTTTCTGCATATATTTCTCCAAGGCTCATTTCAGTCTTCAGAAATTGGTCCGTTTGGACTCTTCTCTGGCATTTTGCATATATCAACCTATTAACTGCATATTGCATGCATACATGCAGATAGAGAAAGAGGCGGCCTCCCCGATGGGAAGGCCGCCTCTGTAAGGACATTTCCGGATGATCTAGAGCTTCGTCGGAAGCAGGGACTCTGCCGGAACGAGCTTGCCGTCCTGATAGACAAGACGCTTGCGCGTGCGCTCGATCTGCGGGTCCGGGATGGGGATGGCGGAGAGCAGCGCCTGCGTATAGGGATCTTTCGGATGCGTATAGACATCCTCGGTCTCGCCGTATTCCACGATCTTGCCGAGGTGCATGACAGCGACCGTATCGGAGATGTGGCGGATGACCGCGAGGTCATGGGCAACGAAGAGATAGGAGATCTTGAGCTCTGCCTGCAGGTCCTCGAGCAGGTTGATGATGCCGGCCTGAATCGAAACGTCGAGCGAGGCAATCGGCTCGTCGAGGAGCAGGATCTTCGGATTCGTGGCAAGAGCGCGGGCGATTGCGATACGCTGGCGCTGGCCGCCCGAGAACTGGGATGGGAAACGGTCGACGTAGTCGGGATTGATGCCGACAAGGTACATGAGCTCGCCGATGCGCTTGTTGATCTTCGCATCGTCCCAGTGCTGGGCCTTGAGCGGCTCTGCCAGGACGTCGTAGATCGGCATCCTCGGGTCGAGGGAGCTCATGGGATCCTGGAAGATGACCTGGAGGTTCTTCCTGAGCTCGCGCCTCTCGCGGTTGTTCTTGATATCGGCGATGTTCTTGCCGAGAACCGTGATCGAGCCGCCCTCGGGCTTCATGAGCTCCATGATCTGCGTCAGCGTCGTCGACTTGCCGGAGCCGGACTCTCCGACGAGCGCCATGGTCTCGCCCTCATGGATCTTGAACGACACATGGTCCACTGCCGTCATGGTTCCCTTGTTCCTGCGGATGAGGCCCTTGCTCTGGATCGGGAAGGTCTTCACGAGGTCCTTGACCTCGAGCACGATCGGCCTCTGGTCGCGCGGCACGTCTGCCCACTTGGCAGGCAGCGGCTCGAGCTCCGGGTACACATCCTGGTAGGTCATGTGCTTGTCGCGGATCTCTGCAAGCCTATGGCAGGAGACGAGGTGTCCCTCCTCTGCCGCAAACGGCTCGAGCTTCGGCTCTATTCTGTGGCACTTCTCCTGTGCCATCGGGCACCTCGGAGAGAACGGGCAGCCGGAAGGGATGGCAGCAAGCGAAGGCGGATTGCCCTTGATCGGGACAAGCCTGTGCTCTGCGGCCACATGAGGCTGCGGCACGGCGCCGAGAAGGCCCATCGTATACGGCTGTGCCGGGCTCGCGAAGAGCGTATCGACCGAGGCGCGTTCGACAGCAGCGCCTGCATACATGACCATGATGTCGTCGGCAATGCCGGCAACGACGCCGAGGTCGTGGGTGATGATGACGACAGCGGCGCCCGTCTCCTTCTGTGCGACCTTGAGGACATCGAGGATCTGTGCCTGGATCGTCACATCGAGAGCCGTCGTCGGCTCGTCGGCGATGATGATCTCGGGGTTGTTCGCGATTGCGATAGCAATGACGACACGCTGGCGCATGCCGCCGGAGAACTCGTGCGGATACGCATCAAGGCGGTCCTCAGGATCGGTGATGCCGACAAGCGTGAGGAGCTCGACGCAGCGCTTGTGCACGTCCTCCTTGCTCATCTTCGGGTTGTGGATGAGAAGGGCCTCTGCGAGCTGGTCACCGATGGAGAACATCGGCGTGAGAGCGCTCAGAGGGTCCTGGAACACCATGGAGATCCTGGAGCCACGGAGCTTCGACATCTCTTCGTCGGTCTTGCCGAGCAGCTCCTCTCCCTTGAGCTTGACCGAGCCCTCGACATGCGCATTGTCGTCGAGAAGGCCGATCAGTGAAAGTGCCGTGACAGACTTGCCGGAGCCGGACTCGCCGACGATGCCGAGCGTGCGGCCGCCCCAGAGATCGAAGTTCACGCCGCGGACGGCGTCGACACGGCCTGCCTCGGTCGCGAACGACACGCGCAGGTCTCTGACCGAGAGCACCGGGTCGCCTTTGGGCGCACCCTTCGGGCCCTTGCTCTCGAGCATCTCATAGGCAAGGACCTCGTCCTTGACCTGGTTCTTGTTATCAGTCATAAGACAGCTCCTGCTCTAGTGCAGCTCGATGGTCTGGGCTTCGGCGTCGGCGTTCTCCTGCTCGTCCTTCTTCTCGTCTTCCTGGTCGCCGACAGAGCCAGCGGCGCGGGAGTAGGGGTCGAAGGCATCGCGGAGGCCATCGCCGATGAGCTGCATGCTCACGCACAGGACGATCAGCACGGCCGACGGAATCAGGACGATCCAGGGAGCCGACAGCATGGCAGAGGAGCCCTGGGAGAGAAGGTAGCCCAGAGAGGTATCCGGAGCCTTGATGCCGAGGCCGAGGAACGAGTAGGCCGTCTCGGAGTTGATGCCGGAGATGACGCCGAGGACGGTGTCGATGATGAGGATGGAGCCGAGGTTCGGGATCAGGTGGCGCACGATGATCTTGAAGGACGGCACACCCATGTATTTCGCAGCGCGGACATAGTCACGCTCGCGCAGTGACAGTGCCATGGTCCTGAGCGTACGGGCATAGCCAATCCAGCCGAAGGCCGTGAGGCCGACGATGAGCATGATCCAGCCCTGCGTGCCGGAAGAGGCGCGCACGATCATTGCAACAAGAAGGAAAGACGGGATGACAAGGAGCATGTCGAGAAGCCACATGCCAACCTTCTCGCCCCAGCCGCGCATATAGGCGATAGCGGTACCGACCGTCGCCGCAATCACCGTCGTCAGAAGCGAATAGGTGATGCCGATGACAAGGGAGCGGCCCAGGCCATGCACGACGCAGGCAAACAGATCGAAGCCGCCGCCATCCGTGCCGAACCAATGGCGTGCATTCGGCGCGACGTTCAAGGCCGTGAAGTCAGGCTCCGTGTAGTCGTAGGCACAGATGAAGGGGCCGAAGATGGCAATCAGGATCATGATGATGAGGATGATGAGGCCAATCACAGCCGAGCGCTGGCGGAAGAAGCGCCTTGCAATCAGGCGCGAATACGTGATGCGCTTGACCTCGGTCGGACCCTGGGAATCTGCCTGGAGTTCGAGCTGGGCATTGGTGAGCCTGCCCTCTTCCTGAGGAGTGTTGTTCTGCTCTTCCATTGCCATCTCCTTAGCTCATCTTGATGCGCGGATCGAGGGCAGCCGCAAAGAGGTCTGCCATCAGAGCGCCCACGAGGGTGCAGGCACCCGAGAAGGCGGCAACGGCAACCGCGCCATTGATATTGTTGTTGTTGATGCAGTTGATGAAGTATTCACCTAGGCCATGGATGGCGAAGATCTTTTCCGTCATGACGGCGCCGGTGAAGATGGAGGCAATGGAGAAAGCGACCTGGACGGAGGTCGGGATCAGAGAAGCGCGCAGGGCATGCTTCCTGATGGCCTGCTTCTTCGTGAGGCCCTTGGCACGTGCCGTGCGCACATAGTCGGCGTGCATCTCATCCAAGAGGTACGTACGCTGGCTCAGGTGGTAGCCGACCGCCGAGATGATCGTGAGGACGATCGTCGGCAGAAGAATGTGCTGCAGGAAATCGATGAATGCCAGGAACATGTTGTCGCCGGCATAGCTCGAAAGACCCGTGACATAGAAGACGCGGGCTCCCGTCTGCTGGTTGATCTCGATTGCGAAGAAGACGACAAGAATGGCCAGAACGACCGTAGGTATGACCATGAAGACGGAGGCAAGCCCGCTCCAGAATCTATCCTGCCACAGGTATTGCCGCTGTGCCGTGTAGACGCCGAGCGAGACGCCGATAGCGATGGAGAGCACCGTCGCGAGCGTCATGAGCTCGACCGAAGCACTGATTCTGCCTGCAATCTGGGAGTTGACGGAATCGCCGTCAGGAGACATGCCCCAATCCCACTGGGTGAGGATGCCGCCGAGCCAGCGCTGATAGCGCTCGAGCACCGGCGTCTTGTCGTTCAGGTTCGTGCGGTCGAGCGACGCCTCGATGGAGTCCTGCGGAGGACGCGGCGTCTTCGACTCGAAGTTCGAGCGCGGACTCATGAACGCGCAGGCGAGGAAATACGTCAGCGAAGTCGCGACAAAGATCATCACGATGTAGCTGAGGATCCTCTTGGTGATGTACCAGATGAATCGTGCCATGGACCTTCTCCTTAGCCACCTGTCCTGAGACAGGCTACGGTATGGCAAGCCTACAAGATGTGCCTCTGCCGGACGCATAGTCACGTTCCAGCATCATGCAAGCTTACACTGTATCACGGTGCAGCACATTTCTTGCATGTTTCATGCAATTGTCCATGGACGGCGCATAAATTCTGATGCAGTTGGCCAAGCATCCGTACATGCCGGAGCAAAAAAATGCCCGGCACCGAAGTGCCAGGCATGAGGAAGGGCTTGCTATGAGAGCTTAGATCGTGCCGAGCGGGAACGTCAGTGCCATGATCAGCACGCAGGCAATGAAGACAAGAGACGTGATGACCGTGAGCCTGTCGAGGTTCTTCTCCCAGATGCCGGAACCGGCAGAGGCATTGTACATGGAAGAAGCGATGAGCTCGGAGACACCCGTTCCCTTGCCGGAATGCATGAGGATGAGGATGCAGGTCGCAATGCCAGACAGGAACAGAAGCACCACGAGGATGATGTTGAGGACGCTCACGGATATCGCCTTTCCCACGTGCCGCCATGCAGCACATCAATATTCAACGATTGATAAGTGTAACACAGAAGCGCTCCCCCACCACTGGAAGGCAAGGGAGCGCCAGAAATGCTACATGCAGCAGATGCTACATCGCAGCCTTCACCATAGCGGCGAAGGAGTCAGCCTTGAGGGAAGCGCCGCCGACAAGTGCGCCGTCGACATCCTCCTTCTCGAGGAAGCCAGCCACGTTGTTCGGCTTTGCAGAACCGCCGTAGAGGACGCGGATGCCGTCTGCCGTCTCCTGGCCGAAGATCTCGGCGAGGGTCTTGCGGATAGCGCCGCAGACTTCCTGGGCGTCGTCAGCCGTAGCGGTCTTTCCGGTGCCGATAGCCCAGATCGGCTCGTACGCGACAACGTACTTCGAAGGATCGGTGATCTCGAGACCCTCGGTGTCCTTCTTGATCTGGTCGACGACGAACTCGACGTGCTTGCCGGCCTCGCGGACCTCAAGCGGCTCGCCGCAGCAGCTGATGGGGACGATGCCGTGGGCCATGAGAGCCTTGGCCTTCTTGTTGATCTCCTCATCGGTTTCGTGGAAGTAGCCACGACGCTCGGAATGGCCGATGATGCAGTACGTCGCGCCGACATTCGTCAGCATGTCGGGAGCGGTCTCTCCGGTGTAGGCGCCGGACTCCTCCCAATAGACGTTCTGTGCACCGAGTGCAAACGGTGCCTTCTTCTGCTCGATGACCTCAGAGACACCCTTGAGATCGACTGCCGGCGGGCAGACGACGACGTCGACAGAGCCTGTGCCATCCTTGAGCTCGGAAGCGAGACCCTCGGCGAGCTCGACGCCCTCCGTATAGGTCTTGTTCATCTTCCAGTTGCCCGCAATCATCCTGTTACGCATCGAGAAGAGCCTCCACTCCCGGAAGAGCCTTGCCCTCGACGAGCTCCATGGAGGCTCCGCCGCCCGTGGAGATCCAGCTCATCTTGTCGGCCAGGTTGAACTTGTTGATAGCAGCAACGGAGTCGCCGCCGCCGATGATGGACGTGCCGCCGAGCGCCTTGACCTCAGCAACGGCACGGGCGACTGCCTCGGTGCCATGTGCGAACTGGTCGAACTCGAAGACGCCCATCGGGCCATTCCAGAACACCGTCTTGGCGCCCTTGATGGCATCGGCGAAGAGCTTCTCGGTCTTCGGGCCGATGTCCATGCCCATGCGGTCGTCGGGGATGTTGTCGGATTCGACAACCTCGCCCTTTGCGTCCTCGCCGAAGTGATCGGCAACGACGTTGTCGACCGGAAGCAGGACTTTGACGCCCTTCTTCTCTGCCTTCTCGAGCATCTCCTTGGCGCGGTCGACCCAATCCTCTTCCTTGAGGGAGGTGCCGACAGAGTGGCCCTGAGCCAGGAAGAACGTGTAGGCCATGCCGCCACCGATGATGAGGGTGTCAGCAGAGTCGATCAGGTGATCGAGGACGCCGATCTTGGAGGAAACCTTGGAGCCGCCGACGATTGCGACGAACGGACGCTCAGGCTCAGCGAAGATCGAGGTCAGGGTGTCGACCTCCTTCTCGAGCAGGAAGCCTGCGACTGCCGGGATGTAGGCAGCCGGGCCCACGACGGAGCCCTGTGCACGGTGAGCCGTGCCGAAGGCGTCGAGCACGAAGATATCGCCGTAGGAAGCGAGCTTCTTTGCAATCTCCGGATCGTTCTTCTTCTCGCGCTTGTCGAAGCGGACATTCTCGAGGACGAGGATGTCGCCTGGCTTGACCTCGGAGACGGCCTTCTCAGCCTTCTCGCCGTAGGTGTCGTCGACGAACTTCACGTCGTAGCCAGTAAGCTCAGCAAGCTTCTCGGCTGCAGGCTTGAGGGAGAGCTCGGGCTCGGGGCCATCGCCCTTGGGGCGGCCGAGATGGCTCATGAGCACGATGCCGGCACCGTGCTCCTTCAGATACTTGATCGTCGGGATAGCGGCCTTGATGCGGGTGTCATCCGTGACAACGCCGTCCTTCAGGGGCACATTGAAGTCGACGCGCATGAGGACGCGCTTGCCCTCGACGTCGACGTCGCGAACTGTCTTCTTGGTGAAAGCCATGTTCACTCCTCCTAATGGAAAACGTACCTAAAAAAGAGGCACGGCCGCGGCCCGAAAGCTGCAACCGCGCCTCCAAACTTCTGTGCGAAACGCGACTTAGGCGACGAACTTCTCGAAGTACTTGATGGTGCGGACCATCTGGGACGTGAAGGAGTTCTCGTTGTCGTACCAAGAGGTGACCTGGACGAGGCTCTGGCCGTTGCCGAGCGGGTTGACCATGGTCTGCGTTGCGTCGAAGAGGGAGCCGTAGGTCATGCCGACGATATCGCGGGACACGATCTGGTCCTCGTTGTAGCCGAAGGTCTCCGGAATCTGCTCAGAGTAAGCCTTCATTGCAGCGTTGACGCCCTCGACCGTGACCTCCTTGTTGACGACAGCATAGAGGTTGGTGAGGGAGCCGGTCGGCGTCGGAACGCGCTGAGCAGCGCCGAT
The DNA here is from genome assembly GCF_040884255.1 of Olsenella sp. AGMB03486. NCBI lineage: Bacteria > Bacillati > Actinomycetota > Coriobacteriia > Coriobacteriales > Atopobiaceae > Olsenella > Olsenella sp. AGMB03486. The sequence goes on along the minus strand of NZ_JBEVTM010000024.1, from coordinate 2,904 downwards.
GAGCTTGCCGTTGAGCTCAGGAAGAACAAGGCCGATTGCCTTTGCAGCACCGGTGGTGTTCGGGACGATGTTCTCTGCGCCAGCACGGGAACGACGGAAGTTGCCCTTGCGCTGCGGGCCGTCGAGAATCATCTGGTCGCCGGTGTAAGCGTGGATCGTCGTCATGATGCCGGAGACGATCGGAGCGTAGTCGTTGAGGCCCTTTGCCATAGGAGCAAGGCAGTTGGTCGTGCAGGAAGCGGCGGAGATGATATCGTCGTCAGCGGTCAGCGTCTCGTGGTTGACGTTGTAGACAATCGTCTTGAGGTCGTTGCCTGCAGGAGCGGAGATGACGACCTTCTTGGCGCCAGCGTTCAGGTGAGCCTGAGCCTTTGCCTTGGAGGTGTAGAAGCCGGTGCACTCGAGGACGACGTCGACGCCGAGCTCGCCCCAAGGCAGGTTGTTGGCGTCAGCCTCCTTGTAGATCTTGATGGTCTTGCCGTCAACCGTGATGGAGTCCTCGCCAGCGGTCACCTCATGGTTGCGGGAGTAGTTGCCCTGCGTGGAGTCATACTTCAGCAGGTATGCAAGCATCTCCGGGGAGGTCAGATCGTTGATTGCGACGATCTCAGAGCCCTCGTGACCGAACATCTGGCGGAATGCCAGACGACCGATACGACCAAAGCCGTTGATAGCAACCTTAACTGCCATGCTTTCTCCTTTCGCGAGGTCGTGCCGGAGCTTCTCTCCGCCACTGACCTTCTTCCAATTGGAATGTTACCGCTAAATGTCTGACTCTATTCGGATTATCTTGAGACCGTTCGAAAATCGGATTCGAGACGACTCAAATGTCTACGGATGCGTAGACATACAAGACCTCCTTTCCGTCTCGCTCAAGACAAAACCGCAGGTCAGAAGAATTGTGTCCATTCTTTGAAGACGCAATGCATCAAGCAGCCAAAAATCTACCCCGCAATCGGCGGGCGGCAGCTCAGCCGCTATAAGCGGCTCTTCTCATCCGTCTCATCAGGCGCGTCCCCGCGGGCTTCCTTTACAAGCGCCTCGAGGCGCAGAAGCCTGTGATAGAGGGCCGATTTCGAAGCCGGAGGCGTGCACTGCTGCCCTAAGGCCGAAAGCGGGAGCTCGGGGTAGGCACGCCGCACACGGCAGAACTCGCGGATAGCCGGAGGCAGGTGCCGAAGTCCTATGAGCTCTTCTGCCTCGTCGATGAGTGCAAGCTGCTGCACAGCGGCATCGGACGATCTGTTCGAGTTGGCGATCTCCGCATTCACGCGGCGGTTCACATCATTCTTGACCGATTTCATGCGCCGAACGGCCTCGACCGCATGGGCCGAGCGCTGAGCCCCCATGGCCTCGAGCAGGCGCACGATGTCCTCGAAGCTCTTGAGATAGATTGCAAAGGCGCCGCGGCGGCGGTTGAGCCTCGCTGCCACGCCGACGGTCTCCATGAGGGAGACGATGCCTTGGGCAAGGTCCTCTCCTGTGACGGCAATCTCGAGATGGAAGTCGCCTCTCGGATCTGCAATGAAGCCTCCCGCCATGAATGCCCCTCTGAGGAATGCATTCCGGCAGCACTGCCGCGTCAGGAGATGGTCGGGCAAGCCCTGCGCAAGCCCCTGCCCCGGCACAAGGATGCCCAAGGTCACGAGATCGTCTGCAAGCTCTGGCTGGTCCGGTATCTCGATCAGGTAGTTCCTCGTCTTGTGGAGCACGGAGTGACGGACCGTAAGCGACGTATCGAGGTCGAGGAGCTTGTGCGTGTACTTCACGACCGTGCGAGCGACGGCACCGGTCTCGGTCGAGATGCGGATCGCATATCTCCCCTGCCCGGAGAAGGAGAGGCTCCCCGAGACGCGGATCAAGGCTGCAAGCTCGGCAAAGGGGCACATGTCGCACGTGCCCTCCTGGCGCGAAAGCTCGTCTTTGACCTCAGCCGTGAATGACATGGCTACATTCCCTTGTTCTGGGCGACATCTGCGCGCGGCAGGTCACGGTGCGCGATCGTCACCTTGTAGCCGATGCTCTTGAGGTAGTTCGCCGTCGCCTCTGCAAGAGCGACCGAGCGGTGCTGGCCGCCCGTGCAGCCGACCGCGATCGAGAGCTGAGGCTTGCCTTCAGCCACATATCCCGGCATCACAACATCCAGAAGGCGGCACCATGCCTTCAGGAACTCCTTCGTCTTCGGATTGTCGAGGACGTAGTCCCTGACCTTGGGGTCAAGGCCCGTGAGATGGCGCATCTCGGGGTCGTAGAACGGGTTCGGCAGGAAGCGCACGTCGATCATGAGGTCTGCCTCTGCCGGCATCCCGTACTTGAAGCCGAACGAGAAGACCGTGACGTCCATGAGCTGCTGGTCGGAAAGGTCGGAGAACGCATGCTGGAGCTGCGAGCGCAGCACCGATGTCCTCATGTGCGATGTGTCGATCACAAGATCGGCCACATCCTTCGCCTTCGCGAGCTGCTTGCGCTCGCGCTCGATAGCATGCTCGAGGCTCTCCCCCTCGAAGGCCAGAGGATGCCTTCTTCTGTTCTCCTTGTAGCGGCGGATCAGCACCTCGTCCGATGCTTCGAGAAAGACCACCTTGTACGTGAGCTCATGGGCAGAAAGCTGCGTCAGCGCATCCGAGAGCTCCTCGAAGAGACCCTGGCTCCGAAGGTCGCTCGTGACCGCAAGATGCCTTCCGACGCCGGAGTTGATTCCGACAAGCTGGGCAAGCTGGAGGATGAGGCGCGGCGGCAGGTTGTCGAGGCAGTAGTAGCCCATATCCTCGAAGGCATGGAGGGCCTGTGTGCGCCCAGATCCGCTCATGCCCGTGATGATCACGATGTCAGGCACGCGTGCTGCCGCTTCGGCCGCACGCATCTGCTGCCCTGCCTTGTCCATGCCCTTGTCCTTCCTTCTGG
>NZ_JBEVTM010000023.1:0-26470 GCF_040884255.1 Olsenella sp. AGMB03486 | reverse complement strand
ATCTGGTGTCCCGTGAATCGCTTGCCGAGACGAAGGATGGGGTGGTGCTCGTGAATGCAGCCTGCCCCGATCTCATGGATGTCTCTGCCCTTGCAGAAGGCATCGAATCGGGCAAGACCGGCGCCCTTGCGATGGGTGTCTTCGAGGGGGGAGCAGGGAATCTGCCACATCAACCGTTCGAGGGACGAACCGTGACATGGCATGCCTCAGGCAGTTCCCGAATACCGTGCTTGCGCAGCGCATGGCGTTCTGCATGGCGGAGGCGGTCGAAGAGATGGTCGAGACCGCCGTCGCGAAGGCGCATGAGCTCTTCGCGGGCAGAAACGCCTGAAGCGATTGATAGCGTGCCGAAGGGCTAGAATTGGTATGTCTTGCATGAAAGCTTCATACCGTATGGGAATGCAGCAGCTGCTCTGCTAGAATTGGTCTGCCTTCAAGTTAGACTTCATACCAAATGAGCATGCACTGTCAGCAAGGAGGCTCTCCATGTGCGGCATCGTCGGCTACGTCGGCACCAAGCAGGCAAGACCATTTCTCCTCAAGGGACTCGCGTCCCTCGAATACCGTGGATACGATTCGGCAGGCGTCGAGGTGCTCTCTCCTGATGGAGAGCTCCACGGCGTCAAGTGCGCAGGACGCGTCGCGACGCTCGCCCAGCGCACAGAGTGCGCAAATCTCGTTGGCACGTCGGGCATTGCCCATACAAGGTGGGCAACGCACGGGGCGCCGTCCGACCGCAATGCCCATCCGCATGTGGACTGCACTGGCCGTACCGCTATCGTCCATAACGGCATCATCGAGAACTTCCGTGAGCTCAGGGCGCAGCTCATCGCTTCGGGCCATGAGTTCAAGAGCGATACCGACTCCGAGGTCATAGCGCACCTCGTCGAGGAGTCCCTGGCAGGACCTGCGGGGCATGACCTCCTCGAGGCCGCCCGCATCGCAGTCTCGCGCCTTGAAGGCTCCTGGGCGGTTGCTGTCATCTCGGCAGAGGCGCCGGGAGAGATCGTCTGCGCACGCCGCCGCTCTCCTCTTGTCATCGCCGAGACGCCTGACGGCTGCTATGCGGCCTCTGACATCACGGCGCTTGCCGGCAAGGCGAAGGAGGTCATCCAGCTCGAGGATGGGCAGCTTGCACGCCTGCACGAGGATGGCACCTGCGATGTGATCGATGCGGAGGGCACGCCGGTGCCCGAACCGACGAAGCTTGCGGTCGACTGGGATGCCTCTGCAGCCACGCTTGGCGGATACCCGGACTTCATGGCAAAGGAGATCGCAGAGCAGCCTGAGGCAATCCGCCGCCTTCTCAAGGACCGTCTCGGCAAGCATGGCATCGAGCTCGACGAGCTGACGCTCACGAGCGAGGAGCTCTCCCAGATCGACAAGGTCTACGTCGTCGCCTGCGGCACGTCCTACCATGTCGGCCTCATCACCCGCGACTTCATCGAGAACTGGGCAAAGATTCCGGTCGTCGTCGAGCAGGCCTCTGAGCTCAACTACAAGGACACGGTCCTCGTGACCGACCATACTCTCTGTGTCATCATCACCCAGTCGGGTGAGACGGCAGATACCCTGACGGCAGCGCGCCGGCTCAGGGGCCTTGGCTGCAAGATCTTTGCAATCACGAACGTGCTGGGCTCGACCGCTGCGCGCGAGTCTGACGGCACGCTCTATATCCAGGCGGGCCCTGAGGTCTGCGTCGCCTCGACGAAGGCCTATACGGCACAGATGGTGGGTGCGGCCTTCCTGGCACTTCGCCTTGCACAGGCGAAAGGCGCCCTTTCTGCCGAAGAGGTCGAGAAGAAGTTCCATGACCTCGAGTGCGTGCCCAGCCTCATGGAGACCGTGCTCAAGCGCAGCTGGCAGGACAAGGAGGCCGCCCGCGTCTTCAGGCGCGCCCACTCGGCCCTCTTCCTGGGCCGTGGCGTGAACTCCACGACCGCCGCAGAAGGAGCCCTGAAGCTCAAGGAGATCAGCTACCTCCACGCCGAGGCCTATGCGGCAGGAGAGATGAAGCATGGCCCGATCGCCCTTCTCGAGCCCGGCTTCCCGGTCATCGCGATCGTGCCTGCCGACCATGTCCACGACAAGACCATATCCAATATCCAGGAATGCATCGCCCGCGGTGCTACTGTAATAGGGGTCGCGACAGACGGCGACGAGGACGTCGTGCCGCTGTGCTCGAACGTGCTCTGGGTGCCTCCGGTGCCCGAGGAGTTCCTCGTGCCGCTCGTTGCTGTCGTGCACCTGCAGATGCTTGCCCGCTATGTCGCGCTCGATCGCGGCTGCGATGTGGACAAGCCGCGCAACCTGGCAAAATCGGTGACAGTGGAGTAGGCATATGGCACTGGCGGGGATTGGCGTCGATATCGTAGAGATTCCGAGGATGGCAAGAGCGCTCGAGCGCACGCCGTCCATGAGGACAAGGCTCTTCACGAAGGAAGAGCGCGACTACTGCGACTCGTCGGCCCGCCCTGCCGAGCACTATGCCGCACGCTTCGCCGCACGCGAGGCTGTGCTCAAGGCCCTGGGAACTGGTTTTTCCCAGGGCATAGGATATGCGGACGTTTCGGTCGCACGCGATGCAGCGGGGCGTCCGAAGTGCGTCCTTGCTGGACGTGCCAAGGAGATCGCAGAGAAGCAGGGCATTCAGGAGGTCGCGCTCTCGCTCTCGTTCACGCGCGAGCTTGCGGTTGCGAATGCCGTGGCTGTGACCGAGGCCGTGCGTCCCAAGAAGGAGGAGACACCCGATCCGCAGCGCGATCTTGCGGAATCCTTCAGGAAGGCCAGAAGCGTCCTCGATGAGCTCGACGCTGTGGAGGCTCAAGGCGCTGTCAATTCTGACGAGGAGACGAAGGTTCAGGACAGATAGGCCTATATGCACTAAAATCTTTGACCAGCGAGGCGCCCGCCTTGCCTGGGCTAAGGAGGATCATCGTGCAACCAGTCCTGAACGTGGAGGACGTGAAGGCCGTCGAGAATGGGCTTTCGGAACAGGGCGTGAGCATATCGGAGCTCATGCGCCGTGCGGGAGGAGCCGCTGCCGAAGAGGTCATGCGTCTCGAAGACGTCCATGCGGTCGCGATCCTTGTCGGCTTCGGCAACAATGGCGGGGACGGCTGGGTGGCATCGCAGGTGCTCCAGAGCCATGGCTACAGCGTGACGGTCGTCTCTCCTGTCGAGCCCGAAGAGATCAAGAGCGATCTTGCCCGCCTCGTCGCTAAGAGTGCAGAAGATGCCGGCGTCGAGATCGTCGTCGGTCCTCCGCGCGAGGACCTCATGGAGATCCTCTCCTCGTCCGACCTTGTCCTTGATGCCATGCTCGGCACGGGCTTCCACGGGGAGCCGAAGCCGCCTTTCGATATCTGGATCGATACCGTGAACGCCGCCGGCGTGCCAGTCGTCTCGATCGATGTGCCATCTGGCCTCTCTGCACAGACCGGGCATGCACCCGGCGCCTGCATCGTGGCAGACGAGACCGTGACGATGCTGTGCCTCAAGCCGGGCCTCATCTCCGATGAGGGAAGGGATGTCACAGGCGGCATCATCGTGGCGCCGCTCGCAGAGCAGACAGAGCGCACGGTTCTCGACAACGACCCCACGGCCTGGCGTGTCGAGCCCGCCGACTACGCCGATGTCGTTGCCCCCCATACGAACAATGTGGACAAATACAGCAGGGGATCCGTACTTGTGGTTGCAGGATCTTCCCGCTATCCCGGTGCTGCCGTCATGGCAGCAAAGGCAGCAGCCCGCGCCGGTGCTGGCTACGTGACGCTTGCCGTGCCGGTGACGATCGCGCCCTTGATCCAGATGCAGCTCCCCGAGGTGCCGGTTGTCGGCGTCGCAGCAGAGCAGGATGGCACATTCTCCGCAGCAGCACGCCCGGTGATCCTGAAGCTCGCAGAGCGCAGCTCTGCCACGCTCGTGGGCCCTGGCATGCGTGTCACGGGCGGCACGGTTGCGGTCGTCTCCGCCCTCATCAATTCCAAGGCGCCGCTTGTCGTCGACGCCGACGGCCTCAACTGCCTCGCACGCCTCACGAATGGGCATCTCGATGAGTTCCCGGAGGTCACGAGGCGAGACGCCCCGCTTGTGCTCACGCCGCACCGCCGCGAGCTCGGACGCCTTGTCGGCCTTGCCGATACGCCGCCTGACTCGCTGACTGCTGCCCTCGAGGCGGCACGCCGCATCGTCTGGGCAGATGGCGGATCTGAGCTCTGCGTCGTTGCAAAGGGCACAGCGACAGCCTGTGTCGGCGTCGAGGCAGCGCTTCTGCCTGAGCCGGGCACAGCAAGCCTTGCAACGGCAGGCTCGGGCGATGTGCTTGGCGGCATCATCTGCGCGCTTCTTGCCCGCATGCCGGATGACATCGAGGATCTGCCCCTTATCGCAGCGTTTGGCTGCGAGGTCCACGCCGTTGCCGGCAGCCGTGCCGCAAAGCGCTATGGCAGCCGCGGCGTGATGGCAGGAGATATTGCAGACGAAGTCGGCCTGGCTGTCGACGAGCTCGAGGACCATGTCTCCTCGCTTGTCGCTGGTGCCGCCGAGGACCAGGAGCCTTCGCTATGACAGAGATTGCGTGTCCCGATGACCGGTGGGCCTGGGTCGAGATCGACCTTTCGGCCCTCAAGAAGAACGTCCGTGCCTTCCGCGCCCAGATAGATCCGCGCGTGCGCATGATGTGCGTCGTGAAGGCCGATGCCTATGGCCACGGCGCCGTGAGGTGCGCGAAGGAGATGACAAAGGCAGGAGCCCAGCAGTTCGCCGTCGCAACCGTGAAGGAAGGCGTCGAGCTCAGGCGCGCCGGCATCGAGGAGCCTATCCTCATGCTCGCGCAGCCCCCGGTGACGGCCGTGGACACGCTTGTCGGCTACGATATCATGCCCTCTGTCTATACCTCCGATTTCGCGCTTGCCTTTGGCGAGGCAGCTGCTGCTGCTGGCAAGGTAGGCAAGTACCACCTCGCGATCGATTCCGGCATGAACCGCATCGGCGTGCGTCCGGAGGATGCCGTCGAGTTCCGCCGCTCGATCGACTTCCATCGCGGCCTTGAGTGCGCAGGCACGTTCACGCACTTCGCCACGGCCGATGTGCCGGATGACTGGGACTTCGTGCTCCAGGCGCGCAGGTTCTCCGATACCGTGCATGCACTCAAGGCAGCAGGCTTCTCCTGCGGCCTTGTGCACTGCGACAATACGCCCGGCACGATCCTCCACAAGGAACTGCAGATGGACATGTGCCGTGTCGGCGTCGGCCTCTACGGCATGCAGCCGGCAGAGTCGACGGCACCCTATATCTCGCTCGAGCCTGTCATGTCCGTGAAGGCTCGCATCACGCGCGTTACGATGCCTGAGGTCGGCGAGGGTGTCGGCTACGGCATGACCTACCGCATCCCGTACAAGGGCACGCAGATCGCGACCGTGAACATCGGCTACGCCGATGGCCTCTCGCGCCTGCTCTCGAACAACATGGACGTGCTCGTGCATGGGAAGAGGTGCCAGCAGGTTGGCAAGATCTGCATGGACCAGTTCATGTTCGCAGCAGACGCGCCGGGTGCCCATACGCTCGGCAATGCCGTGCCGCTCTCTGAAGGCGACGTCGTGACCGTGCTTGGCCGCGACGGCCAGGAAGAGATCACAGCAGACGAGATGGCAGACAGGCGCCACACGATCAACTACGAGGTCACCTGCGACTTCGGCCTGCGTCTGGAAAAGCTGTATGTCTGAGGCACGGCCCCAGGCACGGCGCACCCGTGCGAAGAAGCCGCGCCCCAGCCTTTTGGATGGGGAGAGCAGGATGGCAATCATGCAGATTCCGGGGCATGAGCATCAGAAGCCCCGCGAGGTGCGGCTCGAGGAGATCGAGGCCGTGCTCGGAGACTGCGAGCGGTGCCCCTTGGGCCAGACGAGGACGAACATCGTCTTCGGTGTCGGCAATCCCAATGCCCGCGTCATGTTCATAGGCGAGGCCCCTGGCAGGAATGAAGACCTCCAGGGAGAGCCGTTCGTCGGCGCTGCCGGACACAACCTCGACGATCTGCTCTCTCTGGCAGGGCTCAGGCGCGAGGACGTCTATATCGCCAATGTCCTCAAATGCAGGCCGCCTTCGAACCGCAATCCGAAGCCGGAAGAGATCGTTGCCTGCTCGCCGTTCCTGCGCGAGCAGATCCGTTCGATCTGGCCTGATGTGATCGTCTGCCTCGGCAATTTCGCAGCGCATTTCGTGCTCAGGACCGAGGAGGGCATATCGAGCCTCCGCGGCCGCATGCATCAGACCGGGCACTTCAATGTGCTGCCGGTCTTCCATCCGGCAGCGGCGCTCTACCACCGCGAGTGGCAGCAGTATCTCGACGAGGATTTCGCCTATCTCGGACAGTGGCTGCGCGAGCATCCGGCAAGCCCCGAGAAGCAGGAAACAGGAAGGGGCTAGCGATGCTGCCTCAGACGATAGATGAGAAGACCTATAAGAGCGCCTCTGCCGAGGAGACCCAGGGGCTGGGCGAGGCGCTCGGACATCTGCTCCGGGCGGGAGACGTGCTCGTGCTCACGGGAGACCTCGGCGCCGGCAAGACCCAGCTCACGAAGGGCGTAGCCCGGGGCATGGGGATTGAGGACGACGTCACGAGCCCGACCTTCACGATCGAGATGGTCTACGAGGGAAAAGAGCTTCCGCTCTACCACTTTGACCTCTACCGCCTCGATGATGCAGGCGAGCTCGAGGATACGGGCCTCTTCGATGTGCTCGGCGGCGACGGCCCCTGCCTCATCGAATGGGGCGAGCAGTTCGAGGGCGAACTCGGCGACGAGAGGCTCGATGTGACGATAGAGCGCCTCGACGATGAGGTGGCAGAAGGCGTGGAGCCCCCAAGGCGCATCACATTCGCGCCGCATGGCACGCGTGCAGAGGAGCTCGTAAGCGAGCTTCAAGATACCTGTGCCCGCACAGAATAGAACGAGACAGAAGAGAGCTTCTTCATGAGGTACGAGAAGACAGAAGGGCGCCTTGTGCTGGCGCTCGATACATCGACGGACATGCTCGCCGCAGCAGCGGCTGCCTGGAAGGAGGAGCCTGGGAAGACGCCTCAGGCCCAGCTTCTTGCCACAGGTGACCATATGTGCCGCCGCCAGGCCAATGTCGAGCTGGCGCAGACCCTGCTCGATGTCCTGGCCGAGGCAGGCGCTGCGATGGAAGATGTCGACGCTGTGATCGTCGGACGCGGTCCTGGCTCCTTCACGGGCGTCCGCATCGGCATCGCCACGGCTAAGGGCATCGCTTCGGGGCTTGGGTGCGCCCTCTGGGGTGCCTCGACGCTCGATGCGACAGCCTGGGCTGCCTGGCACGCAGGAGTCCGTGGCATGCTCGGCGTCGTGAACGATGCGATGCGCCATGAGGTCTACCCTGGCATCTATGAGCTTACCGAGGCAGGCGTGAAGCGCACGTTCGTGCGCGAGACCGTCCTCAAGGCCGATGCGGCAGCAGATGCCTGGGCAGGGCTTGCCGGCAAGGACGAGCTTCAGCTCACAGGAAACGGCCTCATCAAGTACAAGGGCCTCTTCGAGAAGGCAGGATTTGCCCGCTTCGTCGACGAGGCACTCTGGTTCCCGACGGGGGAGGGGCTCATCTCGGCAGCAGCGGCGGAAGGTGCCGCCCGCGGCGACGGCGATCCTGCCCTCGTGCTTCCGCTCTATACGAGGCTTTCCGATGCAGAGGAGAACGAGCGCAAGCGGCTCGGCCTCAAGAAGCCGGCATCCGTGGATATCACGGGCGTCGACGATATGCTCGGCTCCATCCATACGCAGCTGCGTCCGATGACGGTAAACGACTGCGGCGCTGTGGCGGCACTCGAGGCAGAGATCTTTGGAGGATCTTCCCACACGCCCTGGAGCGAGCATGCCTTCTTCGAGGAGATCTCGCAGCCTGGCAGGAGCTGGTGGGTGGCCCATGACCAGGAGAAGATCATCGGCTATGCCGGAGGCGTGCTTGCCGGTGCCGACTTCGAGATCGAGGATGTGGCGGTAGCGAAGGATCGTCGCCATGAAGGCATCGCGTCGCGTCTGGTGTCGCGTGTCGTCTACGACGGCGAGATGCTCGGCGCCGAGACCGCATCGCTCGAGGTCGATGAGGCAAATGGGGCAGCACGTGCCTGCTATGCGAAGCTTGGCTTCAAGGAGGCAGGCAGGCGTCCTGGCTACTATGGGCCTGATGCGGCAGCACTGATCCTGAAGGTGGCACTCCCGCTTGCAGCAGACCCCGAAGGCATGGGGAAGGCACCCGTGCCGGCTGCATCGATCCGCCCGTGGCCGATCCAGGTCGCGCCGAGGACGGAAGATGTGGCAGCAGCCATCAAGGCCGCATCCCCTCTGATCCTTTCGATCGAGTCCTCCTGCGATGAGACCGCCATGGCCGTCATCGACCACGAGGGACAGATCATCTCGAACGTCGTGGCAACATCTGTCGACTTCCACTCCCGCTTCGGCGGCGTCGTGCCGGAGATCGCAAGCAGGAAGCACGTCGAGGCCTTGGTCGGCGTCTACGAGGAGGCGCTTGCCCGCGCCGGTGCGCACTACGGCGCAGATACGCTTGCTCCGTCAGATCTGGCTGCGGTCGGCGTGACGTCGGGACCAGGCCTGGTCGGAGCCCTTGTCGTCGGCGTCGCCTTCGCGAAGGGCCTCTGCGCTGCCTGCGGCCTGCCGATCATTCCCGTGAACCACCTCGAGGGGCATCTCTTTGCAAACCTCTTCGAGACGCCCGACTTGGAGCCTCCGTTCGTGGCCTCCCTTGTCTCCGGCGGCAACACGATGCTTGTGCACGTGAAGGCTTGGGGAGACTATGAGGTGCTCGGCCAGACGATCGACGACGCCGTGGGCGAGGCCTTCGACAAGGTTGCCAAGGCCCTGGGCCTGGGATATCCGGGCGGCCCTGTCATCAGCCGCCTTGCGGCAGAGGGCAACCCCCGTGCCATTCACTTCCCACGTGCGATGATGCACTCGGGCGACTATGCCTTCAGCCTCTCCGGCCTCAAGACCTCCGTCATCACCTACATCGAGGGCGAGAACAAGGCAGGCCGCGCCATCAACCTGCCCGATCTTGCTGCCTCCTTCGAGGCTGCCGTCATCGATGTGCAGGTCGCAAAGGCAAAGCAGGCTGTGGAGGAGACCGGCGTCTCCGACTTCTGCGTCGGCGGCGGCGTCGCTGCGAACCCGCAGCTGCGCGAGGCCTACAAAAAGACGTTCGGGCGCATGAGCGTGCGCGTCACGGTGCCGCCCCTTCGTGCCTGCGGCGACAATGGCGCGATGATCGCGCTTGTGGCGCTGCGCTCCTATAAGGCAGGCGCCTTCGGCGACCTTTCGCTCGATGCGCACCCCAACTCGAAGCTCGGCGACTGGTCAAGCCCGGAGCACCCGGTCGTCTGGCAGGGCGAGCAGGCGTGGCTCAAGGCCAAGAAGTAGCGCAGAAGCAGCGCACATATATCAGGAATGTGATGGTTTTTATGGAGGGGACTTCCGGCGGAAAGCGGGAGGTCCCCTCTTTGCGCAGGAAGACAGCCCCTTTTCTGTGCAGGCAGTTACAGCGTTGTTTCCCTCATCAAAGTTTTTTGGGCGCATCCTGAAAAGGGCTGTATCCTTTGAGCCTGGTACCCGTAGCTTTCTCGCATTCAGTTGCAAGGGGGAGGGGAATGGGTCCCCTCCGGTTGCGTGTACAGAAGGGATATATCTACCACAGGAGGATCTGCCATGTTCGAAAGCCATGCATTCACGCGCCGCAATTTCCTCAAGGCCTCTGGCCTTACCGCCATCTCTCTCGGTGGCGCAACGTTTCTGACTGCCTGCGGCCCGTCGACCGCCACGACGAGCTCTTCAAGCTCCGATTCCAGCTCGTCCAAGGCAAGCTTCGGCGACAACGGCACGATGCGTGTCGGCATGGAAGTCGCCTATCCTCCGTTCAACTGGCAGGTCTCCGAGGCCACGGACAACACGATTCCCGTCGAGGGACAGTCCGGTGCCTATGCTGACGGCTATGACATCTACTTCGCGAAGCTCATCGCAGACAAGCTCGATCTCGAGCCTGTCGCAGTCAAGATGGAGTTCTCCGGCCTCGTCGAGGCCCTGAAGAACGGCCAGATCGATCTCATCTGCGCCGGCATGACGGCAACGGATGAGCGCCGCCAGTCCATCGACTTCTCCGATGCCTACTGGACCGGCCACTATGGCCTGCTCGTGAAGGAGGGCTCGAAGTACCAGAACGCGACGAGCCTCTCCGACTTCGCCGGTGCCGCCGTCCTCGGCCAGCGCGATACGCTGCTGGATGATGTCATCGACGAGATCGACGGCGTGAATCACCTGACGCCGGTCGACTCCGTCCCTGCCCAGATCTCGAGCCTGAACTCCGGCGCCTGCGACGCCATCACGTTCGACGTCGAGAACGAGAAGGGCATCCTCGCCTCGAACCCGGGCCTTGTCGCTGTCCAGATCAACGGCTCCAAGATTCTCTTCCAGGAGGATGCACCGATCAACGCCGGCATCGCCAAGGGCAACGACGACACGCTTGCCACGATCAATGACCTCATCGACGGCGTCTCCCAGGACGAGCGCCAGAAGGTCTGGGACGACGTGCAGGCACGCCTTCCGGAGTAGGAAGACCACAAGATACCAACAAGGCAGGCATCCTCTGCACATTCTCTGCAGGGGATGCCTTTGCGGCAAAGGAGCGTACTCTCAATGGCCAAAAAACGCGGATTCGCGCGGTTCGTGCAGGAAGACCACCGCTATGTCTTCCTCGGCACTTCCGCCATCGCCTGCGTGGGCCTGGCGCTGGCAAACCAGCCCCATTCCCCATCGAGCTTCCTGCTCAGGTCCTACGCGGTCGAATCCATCCTCTACTACGTGCTTCTGGCATGGCTTGCCGTGTCGGCTGTGGCACTTGTGAACAAGCTTGCGAAGTGGAAGGGGACGGCCTACGCCGAGACCTCGCCCTTCACGAAGCCTGAAGCCAAGAAGGCAGAGCGCATCTGCTCCTACATCGTCTGGGCGATTGTGGGCATCTTCTTCGTCGACCGTGGCATCATCGGCCTCTCCGATCTGCTGAGCAGCTCGATCTCATCGGACTCGAATCCGACGGACTTCCTCGCGTCGATGTTCTACATGCTCTACCAGATGAGGGATACGTTCATCCAGGGCATCCTCGGCACGATCGAGATTGCCGTCATCGGCACCGTCGTCGCCTTCTTCCTGTCCCTTGGCCTCGTGTTCCTCCGGCTCATGGAGATCGACCGTTCCGACAACGATTTCGTCCGCTTCTGGAAGGTCGTGGGCGTCGGCTTCGCAAAGGTCTATTCGGCCGTCATGCGCGGCACGCCGATGATGATCCAGGGCCTCATCATCTACTATGCAGGAACAGGACTCCTGACGGGACAGGGCATGACACCGACGCAGATCCTCGCAGTCTGGTCGCCCTTCAATGCCGGCCTCGTGACGGTGTCCCTGAACTCCACGGCCTACATGATGGAGGTCTTGAGGAGCGGCATCATGGCGGTCGATCCGGGCCAGACCGAGGCAGCACGCTCGCTCGGCATGTCCCAGTGGCAGGCCATGCGCAAGGTCGTCTTCCCGCAGGGCATCAAGAATGCGATTCCTGCCCTCTCGAACGAGCTTGTCATCAACATCAAGGACTCCTCGGTGCTCATGGCAATCGGCGTCCTCGAGCTCACGTTTGCTGTCCGCACGATTGCAGGCGTCTACTTCAAGCAGATGGAGCCCTACATCGCTGCTGCCGTCGTCTACCTGATCCTGACGATGATCGCGACGAAGCTCCTGAACAAGTTCGGCGAGCACTTCGATGCCAAGGGCGAGCGTGTCGTGCTCGGCACGTCCGATGTGCCTGTTGCCAAGGCCCAGGGAGGCGATGAGAAGTGAGCGAAGAGAAGACGCAGCCTGTCGTGCGCGTCGAGGGGCTCCGCAAGAGCTTCGGCGAGCATGAGGTGCTCAAGGGCATCGACTTCGATGTCATGCCCGGCGAGGTCGTCACGATCATCGGCGCTTCGGGCTCCGGCAAGTCGACGCTCCTGCGCTGCATCAACCTGCTCGAGACGCCGGATGAGGGCCATGTGTGGTTCCGCGGCGAGGACCTGACGGCAGAGCATGTGAACGTGAACCGCCTGCGCGAGAAGATCGGCATGGTGTTCCAGGGCTTCAACCTGTTCGCGAACCTCAATGTGCTCGACAACTGCACGCTCGCGCCTGTGACGCTCAAGAAGGCCACGAAGGCAGATGCCGAGAAGGAGGCCATGAAGAACCTCGAGGCTGTCGGTCTTGCCGACTTCGCGAAGGCTCCTGTGGTGTCTCTTTCCGGCGGCCAGAAGCAGCGTGTCGCAATTGCGCGCGCCCTCTGCATGAAGCCGGACCTTATGCTCTTCGACGAGCCGACCTCGGCTCTCGACCCTGAGATCGTCGGCGAGGTCCTGAACGTCATGCGCGACCTTGCCAAGGGAGGAATGACGATGGTCGTCGTGACGCACGAGATGGACTTCGCGCGCAACGTCTCCGACAAGGTCGTCTTCATGGACCAGGGCGTCATCGCCGAGCAGGGCAAGCCTGAGGACATGTTCACGCATCCGAAGATGCCACGAACGCGCGAGTTCCTCGCACGCTATCTCTCCGAGTAGCGGCACAGACCTATATGCAGCATCGAGAAGGCAGCCTCCGGGCTGCCTTCTTCTTGTGCGTGGTGTTGCTCTTATTGAAGCGAATCGCACTTCACTTCAATAAGAGAGAAATGACGGAAGCGAAATCCAGTTCGCTTCCGTCATTGGATGGGAAGGGGGAGCGAATCTGGCAGGATGCCGGATAGCTGCCGTGCAGACGATTGCATGAGGCTGTCTTGTGCCGTACGGGGAGGCTCCGCTGCATGCCGGTGGCTTTCGGGCAGCTGCAGCAGGCCTCTGACGGAAGATATCGAGGCTGCGTGCCATGCCAGGCGCTCTCATGCTAGGATGCTAGGCATCCAAGAGAGAGGATGACCATGATCGATGGCTTTGTCCCGGTAGCTGCCGTGACGCCCGAAGTGCGCGTGGCGGATGTCCCGTTCAATGTAAGCTCGTGCCTCGAGGCGGTGGAGCGCGCCGCTTCTGCCGGCGCCAAGGTCATCGTCCTGCCCGAGCTATGCCTTACGGCCTATACCTGCGAAGACCTGTTCCTGCAGCAGGCGCTCCTCGAAGGGGCAGAGGCAGGGCTCAGAGAGCTCGTGGAGAAGACGGCAGATTTCGATGCCCTCATCTTCTGTGGAGCGCCACTCAGGATTTCGGGCAAGCTCTACAACTGTGCCTGCGCCATGAATTCAGGCAATCTTCTCGGCATCGTTCCGAAGCGCTTCCTTCCGACCTACAACGAGTTCTATGAGGGAAGGCACTTCGTGCCAGGCCCCGAAGAGGTCACGCCCATCGATGTAGCGGGATTCGTGAATGTGCCCTTCGGCACGCGGCAGCTCTTCTCCTGCGAGACCATGCCCGAGCTCGTCGTCGCAGCAGAGATCTGCGAGGACCTCTGGGTGCCGGAGCCGCCTTCTGTGGCCCATGCCCAGGCAGGCGCCACCCTCATCTGCAATCTCTCCTGCTCGAATGCAATCGTCGGCAAGGCTGCCTACAGACGCAGCCTCGTCTCCGGCCAGAGTGCCCGCCTCATCTGCGGCTATGTCTATGCAAATGCCGGCTGGGGAGAGTCGACGCAGGACCTCGTGTTCTCTGCCCACAACCTCATCTGCGAGGATGGACACATCCTCGCAGAGGCAAAGCCGTTCGGTGACGGCTTCTGCCTGAGCGAGATCGACTGCCAGTTCATCGCAGAGGAGCGCCAACGCATGTCGAGCTTCAGCTGCTCGCTGCCGGCCCTTTCGGGATACAGGCAGGTGCGCTTCTCGCTCGAGAAGACGGAAGTACGCCTCACGCGTGCCGTCGATCCGCATCCGTTCGTGCCGGACGACGAGGCGACGCGTGCAGAGCGCTGCGAGGACATCTTCCAGATCCAGAGCATGGGTCTTGCGAAGAGGCTCTTCCACACGCATTCGAAGTGCGCCGTCGTCGGCGTCTCGGGCGGCCTCGACTCCACCCTTGCCCTTCTTGTCATGGCCCGTGCCTTCGATATCCTGGGTCTCGACCATAAAGGCATCATCGCGGTCACGATGCCGGGCTTCGGCACGACGAAGCGCACGCATTCCAATGCGACGGAGCTCACGAAGTCTCTGGGTGCCACCTTGAAGGAAGTCTCGATCGATGCGGCGGTGCGCCAGCACTTCGCCGATATCGGCCACGATGAGCGCGTCCAGGATGTGACTTATGAGAACTCGCAGGCCCGCGAGCGCACGCAGATCCTGATGGACATCGCAAACCAGGAGGGCGGCCTCGTGATCGGAACGGGCGACCTCTCAGAGCTGGCACTGGGCTGGGCCACCTACAACGGCGACCACATGTCGATGTACGGCGTCAACGCCTCGGTCCCGAAGACGCTTGTCCGCCACCTCGTGCGCTATGTGGCAGATACCTGCGGAAACGAGACGGAGTCGGCAGTGCTTCTCGATGTGCTCGCAACGCCGGTCTCGCCCGAGCTTCTGCCCGCTACGGCGCATGGCACGATCAGCCAGAAGACAGAGGACCTTGTCGGACCCTATGAGCTCCATGACTTCTTCCTCTACCAGATGCTGAGATGCGGCTTTGCACCGAAGAAGGTGTTCAGGCTTGCTGTCTATGCACTCGGTGACGTCTACGACGAGAAGACAATTCTGAAGTGGCTGCGCATCTTCTGCCGCCGCTTCTTCGCGCAGCAGTTCAAGCGCAGCTGCCTGCCGGATGGACCGAAGGTCGGCACCGTCGCCGTATCGCCCAGAGGAGACCTGCGCATGCCCTCGGATGCTGTCTGGACGCTCTGGGAGCGCCAGATTGCCGAGCTCGAAGAGGCAGAAGCCTAGTTTCCATGCATTGAAGGAATGGAGAAGGGGACCGCGAGGCCCCTTTCTCCATGTCTGGATATGCAATCAGTGGGGCGTCAGTATCTATGGGGCATAAAATCTAAGCGCCGTATAGAAGATTTTTTCTTCTTTGAAGGTATAACTTCGTGCATGTGGGTATGATTCTAGACGTTCGCAAAGGGAGGGCCGAACACCCTCCAACGTCTGATGAAGACGTCGATAGAGGAGGTTCAAACATCATGACTTTGAAGCCTTTGGGAGATCGTGTACTCGTCAAGCCCGCACCGAAGGAGGAGAAGACGGCCTCCGGCCTGTACATCTCCAGCGGTGCACAGGAGAAGCCGCAGCGCGGCACTGTCGTTGCTGTCGGCTCTGGCAAGATCGACATGAAGGGCGAGCGCATCGTTCCTGAGGTCAAGCCGGGCGATGAGGTCTACTACGGCAAGTTCGGCGGCAACGAGGTCAAGCTCGACGGCGAGGATTACCTGCTGCTCCGTGCTGAGGACATCTACGCAATCATCGAGGCCTAAGGCTTCGTATCCAGAAGGATAAAGGGATAGCGGACGCTATCCGGTTTCAAGGAGATACAAATGGCAGCAAAGGACATTAACTTCGGTACGGATGCACGTGCCCGCCTTGCCAAGGGCGTCAACACCCTGGCTGACGCAGTGACCACGACGATGGGCCCGAAGGGCCGCTATGTGGCGCTTCAGCGCTCCTATGGCGCTCCGACCATCACGAACGACGGCGTCTCCGTCGCCAAGGAGATCGAGCTCAAGGACCCTGTCGAGAACATGGGTGCCCAGCTCGTGAAGGAAGTCGCCACGAAGACCAATGATACGGTCGGCGACGGCACCACGACCGCTACGCTTCTTGCCCAGGTCCTCGTCAACGAGGGTCTCCGCAACGTCGCAGCTGGTGCAAACCCGATTGCAATGCGCCGCGGCATCGACAAGGCAGTCGACGCTGTCGTGAAGAAGATGGTCGCTTCCGCAACCACCATCTCCACGAAGAAGCAGATCGCTGCTGTCGGCACCATCTCTGCTGCCGACCCTGAGATCGGCGAGAAGATCGCTGACGCAATGGAGATCGTCGGCAAGGACGGCGTCATCACGGTCGACGAGTCCCAGACCTTCGGCATCGACATCGACACCGTCGAGGGCATGCAGTTCGACAAGGGCTACATCTCCCCGTACTTCGCAACGGACAACGAGAACATGACGGCCGAGCTCAAGGATCCCTACATCCTCATGACCGACCAGAAGATCTCGAACATCCAGGACATCCTGCCGATCCTCGAGGCTGTCTCGAAGCAGGGCGCTCCGCTGCTCATCATCGCTGAGGACGTCGACGGCGAGGCTCTGGCCACGCTCATCCTCAACAAGCTCCGTGGCACGCTGAACATCGCTGCCGTCAAGGCTCCTGGCTACGGCGACCGCCGCAAGAGGATGCTCGAGGACATCGCAATCGTGACCGGCGGCCAGGTTGCCATGAAGGAGCTCGGCGTCAACCTCTCCGATGTCACCGCCGAGATGCTCGGCCGTGCAAAGTCCGTCAAGATCACGAAGGACAACACGACGATTGTCGGCGGCTATGGCTCGAAGGATGCTATCCACGAGCGTGTCGCACAGATCAAGAACGAGATCGAGAACACGACCTCTGACTTCGACAAGGAGAAGCTCCAGGAGCGTCTGGCAAAGCTCGCTGGCGGCGTTGCTGTCATCAAGGTCGGCGCTGCTACCGAGGTCGAGCTCAAGGAGATCAAGCACCGCATCGAGGATGCTCTTCAGGCAACCCGTGCAGCAGTCGAGGAGGGCATTGTCGCTGGCGGCGGCGTCGCATTCCTCGAGGCTGGCTCTGCGCTCGATGATGTCGAGTGCGCCGATGCCGACGAGAAGATCGGTGTCGATATCGTCCGCAAGGCTCTCGAGGCTCCTGTCAAGACCATCGCATCCAACGCTGGCTTTGAAGGCTCTGTCGTCGTCGAGAAGATCAAGGGCCTGCCTGAGGGCGAGGGCCTGAACTCCGCAACCGGCGAGTGGGGCAACATGATCGATATGGGCGTCCTCGATCCTGTCAAGGTCACCCGTGTCACGCTGCAGAACGCAGCATCTGTCGCTTCCCTCATCCTCATCACCGAGGCTACGGTCACGGATGTGCCGAAGGACACGACGATCGAAGAGGCCATCTCTGCAGCAGCAGCTCAGGGCGGCCAGGGCGGCGGCATGTACTAATAGCTGCAGCCAGAACAGCTCTATCTGACTCGGAAGGCTCCGGATGCCACAAGGCGTCCGGGGCCTTTTCCCATGTTAGGGGGGGACGTTCCTGCTCTTTTCCCGCTTTGCAGGGGCGCTCGTGAATGCAGCGGCAGAACGGGCATCCTCCGCGGTACAATAAGCAGGTTCATGCGTAGAGGGGGATACATGGCAGAGAAGCACGATCTTCTGGACGACATCATCGATATCACGAACAACTGGGGCGCTGTCACGAAGCCTGTCGAGACCGTCGTGAACGGGATATCGTTCGATCCGGAGACGGCTCCGCAGTGGGATCCGTCGAAGTACAAGGAGCGTCCGCGTCCGAACTCCGTGCGCTGCCTCTCTGTTGCATCCAAGGATCCGAAGGCCTGCACGAAGTGCCAGGATGTCTGCCCGGTCAATGCCATCTCGATCACGGAGACGGCGCTCACCGTGAACGAGTCCTGCAGGAAGTGCGGGCTCTGCGCGGCTGTGTGCCCGACCGAGGCATTCCTGATCCAGAAGCTCATGCCGAAGACGCTCTACAACAGCATCGCGAAGCAGGCAGCATCGCATGACCATGTCTATATCACCTGCACGCGTGCTCTGGGGCGCATCCCGAAGGAAAACGAGATCGTCCTGCCGTGCGTTGGCGCACTCTCCAAGGAGCTGTGGTTCTCCCTCTTCATGGAGTATGACAACATCTCCGTGTACCTGCCGCTCGGTGTCTGCGACCGCTGTCGCACGACGACAGGCGAGGAGGCCTATACCGACGCTATCTCCTACGCCGAGGAGCTCACGGGCGCTGCCTGCGGCCTCGAGGTGGACGAGAAGGCGCTCGACCACGAGTACTCCCGTGCCTACAAGAGAAGCCAGTTCCTGGGCCAGGTCGCACGCACCGGCACGAACCTCGTTGCCGGCCACAATGCCGCAATCAATGGTGCCCAGGCGGTCGCGCAGAGGATTCAGAACCACACGAAGCGCGTGAACGAGCTTACCCGCTCGCTCGAGCAGGCAGTCGGCGTCCAGAACAGCCAGCACCACCGCCGCATGCTCACCCAGCGCCGCGAGCTTGTCATGGCAGCGCTGCAGAAGTGGTCCGAGCCTGCCAAGCAGATGAAGAGCGAGCTTCCGACCTGCGACATGTCGAAGTGCACGATGTGCGGCGACTGCACGGAGGCCTGCGTTCTCCATGCGATCGAGCTCGACCGTGACGGCAAGATCCAGATCGAGCCTGCCTACTGCGTCGGCTGCGGCGTCTGCGCGAGGGTCTGCAAGGAAGGCGCCCTCGAGATGCATCCCACCGATGGCTCCGCCCTCGTCGTGCCCGATCCGCATGCAGAGGAGATCGAGCGCGAACGTGCCGAAGTGAGGAAGCTCAAGCAGCAGGGAAAGAAGGTCCTCGACAGTTCACTCAAGGCCCTGGGCGATACCTTCGGCGAGGATTCCTCCTCGAAGAAGTAGCAAACACGCACAAAGCCATCCCCAGAAGAAGGAGAAGATAGAACGTGTCTCTGTCCATCGGAATCGTCGGCCTGCCGAACGTCGGCAAGTCCACACTGTTCACTGCCCTCACGAAGAAGGGCGGACTTGCCGCCAACTATCCGTTCGCGACGATCGACCCCAATGTCGGTATCGTGGACGTGCCTGACGAGCGTCTCCAGAAGCTCGCCGACATCGTGCATCCGGGCCGCATCGTGCCGGCAACCGTCGAGTTCGTGGATATCGCAGGACTCGTGAAGGGCGCAAACGAAGGCGAAGGCCTCGGCAACCAGTTCCTCGCAAACATCCGCAACTGCGATGCCATCTGCGAAGTCGTGCGCTACTTCACCGATCCCAATGTCATGCGCGAGACCGGGCGTGTCGGCGAGTTCGTCGATCCGGCAGCAGACGTGGACACGATCTCAACGGAGCTCATCCTCGCCGACCTCGGCACGCTCGAGCGTGCCATCCCGAAGCTCGAGAAGGAGGCCAAGCGCGACAAGGAGAATGCCCCGAAGCTCGCTATCGCAAAGCGCCTCCAGGACTGGCTCAACGAAGGCAAGCGTGCCGCCGACCTCGATATGACAGAGGACGAGAAGAAGGCTGCACATGACCTCTTCCTTCTTTCGATGAAGCCGATCCTCTATGTCGCAAATGTCGACGAGGACCAGCTCGGAGAGAAGCTTGCGCCCATCGACGGGCAGGAGCCCATCCCCATCTGCGCAGAGGTCGAGGCAGAGCTTGCCGAGCTCGATCCTGCCGAGGCGAAGGAGTATCTCGAGTCTCTGGGCCACGAGAAGAGCGGCCTCGAGACGCTTGCGCAGGCTGCCTACCATCTGCTGGGCCTTCAGAGCTTCTTCACGGCCGGCGAGATGGAGGTCAAGGCTTGGACGGTGCGCATCGGCGCCAAGGCTCCCGAGGCGGCAGGCGTCATCCACTCCGACTTCGAGAAGGGCTTCATCAAGGCCGAGACGATCTCCTATGAGGACTACGTCACGCTCGGCGGCGAGGCGGGAGCCCGCGAGGCAGGACGCCTGCGCATGGAGGGCAAGGACTATGTCGTCCAGGACGGCGATGTCATGCACTTCCGCTTCAACGTCTAGAGACGGTTCAGAGACTTTCTGAGGGGCTGCATCGCAGGGTGTGGCCCCTCATTCGTATGAAGGAGCTGGGCAGCTGAGATGGGCTGAGATTGGCCTGCTAGCCACGAAAAGAGGCTCCGGCATCATGCCGGAGCCTCTTGTGTGTCGACGCTCTGCGTCTCGGTGCTAGTCGCTGCCGAGAATCACGAGGACGTCTCCCGTATACGAGTAGGTGTGCGAAGAGTCGTTCACGTAGTTGATCGTGCCGAGCGAGGAGAGCGTCTCGCCGACGCCCTTGGCAATGGCCATGCTGTCGTCGCCGCGGTAGACGATTGTGATCTCCTGGTAGTCAGAGGAATCGGCGACGCCGGTCGTCGCCGTGTAGCCTGCCTTCTCGAGCAGGTTCGCGGCTGCGGCAGCAGCGCCATTCGCGCCAGAGCCGTTCAGCACTTCGATATCGCCCTTGTGGACGGCATCCACGTCGTCCATTGCAGAGCCGGTCGACGTCGTCGTGGTCGTCGTGCCATCGCCTGCGCTGGCAGAGACGCCTGTTGTCGGATCGTCCGAGGCATTCTTGTAGGGGGACTCGCCGCTATCGACGCGCTCCATCATCTCTTCCCATTCGTCTTCGATGGTGACCTGGTAGGAGATGCCGTCAATCATCTTGCCCTCCGTCGGATTCAGGCCGGAGTAGACGTTGTTGTCCACGTCGAGGTCCTTCATCTGGAGGGCAAGGGAGATGATCTGGGAGGCGTCGAGATCGGTCGAGACACCGTCAGCGAGGTTGGAGATGGTGTTGGCAATGGTGAGCGGGTCTGAGGAGAGAACCTTCTTGATGATGGCAGTGATGACGGCACGCTGGTTTGCAGCGCGGTAGAAGTCGCCGGCACCGTAATCATCGTAGGCATGCCTCGAGCGGCAGAGGGCAAGCGCCTGCTCGCCGTTCAGGGTTTGCGTTCCTGCCTGGATGTTCGCATTGGCGAGCGGGTCCACGACGTCGGTCGGTACGGTGACCTCGATGCCGCCGATTCCATCGACTATTGCTGTCAGGGCCTCGAAGTCCACCTCTGCGTAGTGGGAGATATCGACGCCGGCATATTTCTCGACGACCTGGACCGTATAGCTCGGGCCGCCCAGGGCATAGGCTGCGTTGATCTTCTGCATGCCATAGTCGCCCATGTCCACCATCGTGTCGCGGGCGATGGAGACAAGCGTGACCTTCATGTCCTTCGGATCGATGCGCGCGAGGATTATCGTGTCGGACCTGAAGTTCGACGAATCGTCGCCCCATTCATCGGCGCGCTCCTGGCTCTTGTCCACGCCGAGCAGCAGCATGTAGAACGGCTCCGACACTTCCTTGGAGTCCGTAAGCTGCGCCTCGAGCTCAGGCGTGATGTTCGCCTTGATCTTGCTGTTGATATCGCTGTAGAACTTCGCGAACGCGACGCCTGCAACGGCAATGACTGCCACCACACAGATGAGGACCGTGCGGAGAATGAAATGCTTCTTCTTCGTGGCCCGCTTTGCCACGTAGTGGCTCGGACCGTTATCGCGCGACAGGGCACCGGCTGTAGGTTCCAGCTGCCCTCTGTTCCTGTGTGCCAAAAGAAGTCTCCCTTGTAGGGGTGGATGCACCACCGTTTGGCATTGTGCAATCTTACATCTTAGACATGTCACCCACCGGCTTACTGAATAGGCACTGAAGTTCATCAAATGCCCCTACCTGCGGATATCCTGAATGGTAGCATTTTGGCGGTGAGCGGCATCCGTGTATTCGGGGCAGCGGTATGCAGAAAAGCTTGGCATCCATACATGGCACGCGAGGTGTCTCCATTTGCCGTATCATGGAACGTGGACAAGAAGAACCTCTCGCTTATCGGAGGCAGCAATGCAGAGTGCTCGGCCAAAGCAGTTCGTCGTCGTCTTGGACTTCGGCGCCCAGTATGGGCAGCTGATTGCAAGGCGTGTCCGCGATCTCCATGTCTATTCCGAGATTGTCCCCTGCGACATCTCGGCAGAGGAGCTCAAGGCCATGGCCCCTTCGGCCATCATCCTTTCGGGCGGTCCGGCCTCTGTCTATGCAGATGATGCGCCCGACATGGACGCAGATGTCTTCGAGCTTGGCCTTCCGGTCCTTGGCTTCTGCTATGGCCAGCAGATCATGGCAGCAAAGCTTGGCGGCAAGGTCGGCCACACCGAGAAGGGCGAGTATGGCCCGGCGCAGCTCAAGCGCACGGGAGACTCTGAGCTTCTCGATGGCACGCCCGAGGAGCAGACCGTGTGGATGAGCCACAGGGATGCCGTGAAGGAAGTGCCGGAAGGCTTTGTTGTCACATCGGTGACCGACACCTGCCCCGTCGCCTCCATGGAGTGCGCTTCTCGCCGCCTCTTCGCGACGCAGTTCCATCCTGAGGTCCGCCATACGCAGTATGGCAAGAAGATGCTCGAGCACTTCCTCTTCGATATCGCAGGCCTCTCCGCCACCTGGACGATGGACAACATCATCGACCAGAAGGTGGAGGAGATTCGTGCCGAGGTAGGGGACAGGAAGGTCATCCTCGCACTTTCCGGCGGCGTCGACTCCTCTGTCACGGCAGCGCTCGTGCACCGTGCCATCGGCGATCAGCTCACCTGCGTCTTCGTGAACCACGGCATGCTGCGCCGCGGCGAGCCCGAGATGGTCGAAGAGGTCTTCCGCAAGCAGTTCAATGTGCCGCTGATCCACGACCATGCAGAGAAGCGCTATGAGGAGCTCCTTGCCGGCGTGACGGACCCCGAGAAGAAGCGCCGTCTCATCGGCACGCAGTTCTGGAAGGAGTTCTTCTCCATCGCCCAGGACCTCGACGGCATCGAGTATCTTGCCCAGGGCACGATCTATCCCGACATCATCGAGTCCGGCGCCAGAAAGACCGGCGGCAAGGCTTCGACGATCAAGAGCCACCACAACCTGATCCCGTTCCCTGAAGGCGTCCACTTCGACCTCATCGAGCCGCTCGACCACTTCTTCAAGGACGAGGTGCGCGAGCTCGGCATTGCGCTCGGTCTTCCGGCAAAGCTCGTCTGGCGCCAGCCCTTCCCGGGTCCCGGCCTTGCTATCCGCATCATCGGCGAGGTCACGCCGGAGAAGCTTGCCATCTTGAAGGAGGCAGATGCTGTCGTGCGCGAGGAGCTCGATGCCTACAATGAGCGCCTCTTCGAGGAGACAGGAGACAGGAACTCCGAGCATGCCTGCTGGCAGTACTTCGCTGTGCTTCCCGACATCAAGTCCGTCGGCGTCATGGGCGACGAGCGCACCTACCAGCGTCCGATCATCGTCCGTGCCGTGGAGTCCACAGACGCAATGACGGCAGACTGGGCAAAGCTTCCCTACGATGTGCTCGGCAAGATCTCGAGCCGCATCGTCGACGAGGTCGACGGCGTGAACCGTGTCGTCTACGACATCACCCCGAAGCCGCCTGCAACGATCGAGTGGGAGTAGACGAAAGGCAATTTCGAGGCGTCGATTTTCCGTCCGCTGAGTACCGCAGAGTGTCGCAGCGTACGGGAGAAACGCAAAGCCCCCAGCAACTTGGGGGAATAAATTGAGCGAGATACCCCTGATTTCCACCTGGAATCGGGGGTATTTTTTATGCTGTTGACCTGCTGTTTTAGGAAGTTTTACTCCCAATTGCCGTACAGGACGGACATGGCGGCATCCCACGGACGGGGAGTAAAAGGTTTGTTGGGGGAGTAAATTGTCCCAGTTGCCTGTCCCAGCCGATCAAAATGCGCCCCAAAACTCAACTGAAACTCAACGGGGCGAAATATGGTGGCTTTTCAGCAAAACCGCAGGTCAACAATGGGGAGTAAATAATTACTCCCCCAAGCGATTTCAACGGCTTCAGCACGCTTCGAAAGGTGGGTTTCAGGCATAAGAAAAGCAGGTGTTTTACTCCCAATTGCGGGGGTAAAGCCACCTGCTCGCGTTTCAGTAAATATTCACTCCTAGAACTTAGCCTTCCAGTCGGCGTATTCCTCCGGCGTGATCTCGCCGGATTCCAGCTCGTTTCGCTTTGCGGCCCAGGCCTTGAGCATCTGGGTCGTCTTGGGCGCCTTCACGGCAGACGCGTCGATAGAAAGACCGGATCCATCCTCGGCGGGCACGATGCCGAACTCGTCCTCCAGCTGCAGAAGGAGGCCCAGGAGGTCTCGGGCGTTCTCTACCCCGAAGTCCTTCAGGGCAAGCGGAGAGATGTCGAGGGCTTCGGCGATGGCTTCCACCTGAGGCTGCTTGGGGGTCCTGAAATCCGTCTCGTAGTGGCGGATCGCGCCCTCCGAGACGCCAATCTTCTCGCCCAGCTCTCCCTGATAGAGCCCGCGCAGCTTGCGGTAGTGCCTGATCTTCTCGCCAGTCGTCATCTTCCCTCCTGAAAATCTAAACCTCGTAATTCTAGCACCGTACGCAAACGTACGCAATTTCTTGACAGTACGAAATCGTACGATTATGATTCGCTCCTATATAACGTACATATTCGTACGATGTTAGGAGGACAAATGAACCAGGAAGAAGGCAAACCAACCATGCTCAACGCAGAGCAGGTCGCGCAGAGGCTGAACATGTCGAAGGGGTTCGCCTACAAGATCATCCAGGAGATGAACGAGGAGCAGATCAAGAAGGGCCGCGCGGTGGTCAAGGGCCGCGTCCGCTCCGATCATTTCGAAGCAAGATTCTTTGCCGGTGATGAAGATGCCCGTATATAGAAGCGAGAACGGGACGTTCTACTCCCAGTGCTTCTACCGTGACGGCAGGGGCGCGAAGCGCCATAAGGTCAAGAGGGGCTTTACCACCGAGCTCGAGGCGCTCATGTGGGAGAAGGACTTCCTAGCGGTTCACAACGGCACCATGGACATGCTCTTCACTGACTTCGTCGACGTGTACGCTACAGAGATCAAGCCCCGCATCAGGGAGCACACCTGGCTGACCAAGGAGTACATGATCAAGGACAAGATCATTCCCTTCTTCGGGAAGATGAGGATGTCCGAGATCAAACCCATCGACGTCGTTCGTTGGCAGAACCAGCTTATCGACCACAAGGACGCCAGTGGCAAGCCGTACTCGGCCACGTACCTCAGGACCATCAACAACCAGCTGAACGCCATCTTCAACCATGCCGAGCGCTACTACGACCTGACGGATAACCCATGCAGGAAGGTCACGAAGATGGGCTCGAAGAAAGGCGGAGAGATGAACTTCTGGACGAAGCAGGAGTATCTGAGGTTCTCAGAGGCCATCATGGACAAGCCTCTATCCTTTTACGCTTTCGAGGTCCTCTACTGGACCGGCATCCGCTGTGGAGAGCTGCTTGCCCTCACTCCGTCCGACTTCATCTTCGAGACCTCGGAGCTGAGCATCACGAAGTCTTACCAACGGCTTAAGGGCGTGGACACCATCACAGACCCCAAAACCCCTAATTCAGTGCGCAGGATAGCCATGCCCAAGTTCCTCGCCGAGGAGATGAAGGAGTACCTGGAAAACTTCAGGGACGACCTTGGTCCCCATGACCGCATCTTCGACGTGACGAAATACTACTTGACGCACGAGATGGAGCGCGGATGCAAGGAGTCCGGCGTCAAGAGGATCAGGGTCCATGACCTGAGGCACAGCCATGTCTCCCTGCTCATCGAGATGGGCTTCTCCGCGTTGGCGATCGCTGATCGCGTCGGTCACGAGAGCACCGATATCACCTATCGCTACGCTCACCTTTTTCCGAACAAGCAGACCGAGATCGCCAACGCCCTTGACTGCTCCAAGGAAGGCTAGCCATGCCCTGCCCCAACTCCGCACGCAAAAGATCAAAGACCATGGCCTTCAGAGTGAGTCCGGAGGAATACGAGCGGATCACCAATTTGGCCAAGCTGAGCGGGATGGACAAGCAGGATTTCATCATGGCCAAACTGATGGACCACGAGATAGTCGTGAAGCCCTCTACGAGGGTCTACAAGGCCCTGAAGGGCACGATGGCGGAAATCTACCAGCAGCTGCTCAGAATCCGCGCAGGAGGCGAATTGAGCGCCTCTATTGAGGAAACATTGCTGATTCTGTCCACCATCTTTTCTGGACTTGAAACCTCTGAAAAGCCCGCCGAAATCGATGCTGAAAATCAAAGCGTGTGGGATTTGAAGAGAGAGTGAGGGTGTCCGTTCGTGGGGACAAAGGCTAGCAAGTTAACGCCGTAGAATCCTCGAAGCACCTAGGAACGAAAGGAGCGATTATGGATAACAAGCGATGCGAAATCACCGTCGCCTTGTATGGCGATACGTCAGATAGCTCTTCTGTTCCTGATGTGGCTGGAACATCTCCTCAGTATTTCATAGAAGCTTATGCGGTACGCGATGCTCATGATGAGGAATCCGGCTGGCACTACCCTGTCATATTGAGATTTGAGGATACTGACTTCGTGATTAGCTGGCCAGGTCGCAAATCCGACCCCGCCATTGACAAAAACGACGGCGATGCGCGCTTGTTGGTCAAGAATGACCTTGAATCCGATAAAGCAAATCTCGGCTGCTTCTATCTGGCGCGAATCGAATTATTTGATTGCTGCCACGGTGAGCAATTAACTGCTCTCCGGTATTCGATAGATGGTAGATCCATTCAAATGACCACAGAGGGCCATGCAATTTGCATCTCCTAAACAACGGGTGGCCCCTACAGCCACCCGTTTTGCTTTCATA
>NZ_JBEVTM010000022.1:0-27336 GCF_040884255.1 Olsenella sp. AGMB03486 | reverse complement strand
TGTCATCTATGCGGTGATGCGCGATCGGGTGCCATATGTGGAGCCGCCAGCGGACAATGTAGAAAAGTCACCTGCTACGGCTTGACAGAACTATAGGGACACTCCCCAGGTGCCTGCCTTGAGGTCAGGAAACTCCTCAACAGAATCCAGATGGTCCTGGTAGCTCGAGAGGATGAAGGAGACCTTGTTCACGTCGTCGCGGACGAGCTCTCCCCCATACACCATCCCGTGCATTGCATCGTCGGTCTCGAGCTCATCTGCACCAGCCATGCCCTTCCTGCCAGCATAGAGGCGAAGGACCGGACGGGCTGCCTCACGGAAGTTCCTGCTCGCGAAGAGGCCGTTGTTCGTCTCGAGGTAGAACTCGAGGCCTCTCCCCTCGAGCCATGAGACGATATGGCGGCACTGGTCGAGCGTGATGAGCTGGTGCATCACGACCTCGCCTGCATCTTCGACGTAGGCGCCATTGCCGCCGATCATCCCATCGAAGCCAATCTCGGTGAGTTCGGGAGGATTCTCTGCCTTCGAGCGGCCCGTGCACATATAGACGCGGTTGCCCTTTGCACGGGCCGCCTTGATGGCGCGTTTCGCAGATGCGGGAATCCTGTTCTCGTAGTCGGTTATCGTGCCATCGACGTCCAGAAAGACGACCTTGCCCGAAGACATGTCTCCTCCGAATTCCCTCTAGCCGAGATCTGCGCCGTTTGTGGCGATGACCTTCTTGTACCAGCCAAAGCTCTTCTTGCGGTAGCGCTTAAGGGTTCCTCTGCCCTCGTCGTCGCGGTCCACGTAGATGAAGCCATAGCGCTTCGACATCTGCCCGGAGCCGGCGCTCACCAGATCGATCGGCCCCCAGGTGGTATATCCCAGGACCGGCACGCCGTCCTCTTCGATCGTGTCGCGCAGCACCTGGATGTGCTGGCGGAGATAGTCGATGCGGTAGTCATCCTCGACCGTATAGGAGCCCTTGCCGTCAGGCACGAGCTCATCCTTGGCGCCAAGGCCATTCTCGACGACGAAGAGCGGCTTCTGGTAGCGGTCATAGAGCTCGTTCATCGTGATGCGGAAGCCCAGAGGATCGATGGCCCAACCCCACTGCGACTTCTCGAGGTAGGGATTCATGGCGCCAGCAAAGGCATTGCCCTGCGTGCGCGGTGCATCGGTCGTAGGAGCTGCCGAGCAGCGGGTCGAATAGTAGGAGAAGCTCACGAAATCGACCGTGTTCTCGGCGAGGATCTTCTTGTCTTCAGGGGTCATGCCGAGGTCGATGCCCTTGCGCTCGAGCATGAGCTTCACCCATGCAGGATAGGCGCCACGTGCCTGCACATCAATCAGCGACAGCTCATGCTGCGTGTCGAGCTGGGCTGCACGCACATCCTCCGGACGGCAGCTATAAGGATAGTAGGCACCAGCCGCCAGCATGCAGCCGACCTTGTTCCTGGGGTCGATCTCGTGGGCGATCTTCGTCGCCCAGGCAGAGGCGACAAGCTCGTGGTGCACGGCCTTCCACTCGACCGCTTCCTTGTCTTCCCCTTCCTCGAAGACGATGCCTGCACCCATCCAGGGCAGGTGGAAGATCATGTTGATCTCGTTGAACGTGAGCCAGTAGTGCACAAGGCCCTTGTAGCGCGTGAAGAGCGCCGTCACGAGATTCTTGTAGAAGCCGATGAGCTTGCGCGACCTCCAGCCACCATAGGCCTCGATCAGATGCATCGGGCAGTCGAAGTGCGTGATTGTCACGAGCGGCTCTATGCCATGCTCCTGGCAGCAGCGGAAGAGATCCTCATAGAACGCAAGGCCTTCCTCGTTCGGCTGCTCTTCATCCCCCTCAGGGAAGATCCTCGACCAGGCAATTGAGCAGCGGTACGTCTTGAAGCCCATCTCGGCGAAGAGGGCGATATCGTCGCGGTACGTGTGGTACATGTCGATGCCGGTCTGTGCCGGATAGTAGTGATCGGCATCGAAGCCATACATCTTCATCTCTCCGGAAACGACCTTGAAGCGGTCGGGGCCTGCCGGCGCCACATCGACGTTCGCAAGACCGCGTCCTCCCTCGTTCCAGCCACCCTCGCACTGGTTTGCTGCGGTCGCTCCGCCCCAGAGGAACCCTTCAGGAAATCCCATAGCACGCCTTCCCTTCTGACTGGCGCATGTCGAAGCATGTGCATCTCCACCACCTCCAGTATGTGCGATGCATCGGAACCTTCTGCATCTGATTCCTCCATCTGGCATCTCTTTTCGCTGGAAGCTCCCTGTCCAGGCGCTCAGATGACACGTTCTGACACTTTCCATGCGATGGCAGAAGGCAAGAGGCAGGCTGCGCACTATCGGGAATGGGCTGGCCATTGGGAGAGCTCAGAGATACCTTGCCAGAGCCTCGTGCTACAGTGGTCAGCATTGCATGCATAGGAAAGGAACCATCATGGGTGCAGGCATCGCAGTCATCGTCCTCGGCGTCATCATTGCCATCTGGCAGAGCTCGAAGCGGAAGAATGCCGAGGGCAAGATCGAGACGAAGCCAGAAGAGGAGGCCTGGCTCTCCCAGCAGGCACGCAAGGTGGTCGATGGGTACCGCGAGGAGAAGGCAACTGCAGAGGCGGAAGAGGCAGCAGCCGAAGCGGAGGACGAGGACTAGCCCTCTTCCAGAGGATCTTCTGTATTTTCGAGCGGAGCTTCTGCCTGAGAGGCAGCTGCCAGCTCTGAAGGCTTTTCAGCGATGCACTCGACTTCAGAGGCGTCCTGCGCCGCATCTTCAGCGTCTGCGTATGCATCTTCGCCGAGCGTGAGTGTGGCAAGCGTCTCCTCAACGGTACGTATGCACTCGTCGGTGTGCTTCATTACGTCCTTGCTCCAGAAGTGGATGATATGCCAGCCGCTCTCCGTGAGCTCGGCATCCACTTCCTGGTCGCGCTCCATGTTGCGCTTGATCTTCGGCAGCCAGTAATCTGGATGGTTCGAGTGCTTGAGCTGCTCCTCGAGGCTCTCATACTTCTTGCTCTCAAGCCCTCCGTAGAATCCCTTCCCATGGAAGAACTCCGAGTCCACGAAGATGCAGAGCCGGTATTTCGTCATAACGATATCAGGCGAGCCAGGAAGCTTCCGGAAGTTCTTGCGGTAGCGATAGCCCCTGTGCCAGAGCTCCTTCCTGAGCAGGACCTCTGGCTTCGTATCCTTCCCATGGATCTTGGACATGATCTTGCTCCGCACTTCAGGGGAGACCGTATCTGCCACAGATGCTCCCCTCGACGCGTGCAGGACACAGACCTAAAGCCTCAGGGCACGATTATAGCCAAGCCCCGTTGCCTGTCAGATCCTGGGCTCTAGCTCAGATAGAGGAGCTCCAGGAGCTTCGTGCCTGTCTGCGTCCTGAAGATATGGCGCTTCGCCTGCTCGGCTGCATGCCTTCTCGCTTCTGCATTGTCTGGTGCATCCTCGTAGATGTTCACGAGGAAGTCTGCCTCGACGAGGATCTGGTAGTCTGCGCCCTCGATATTCGCATACGTATGGTGATGGGCGATGAGCCAGCAGATGCGCTCAATGGCCTCAGGTGCATATTCTGCCTTCTCGAGAAGCGGTCGTGCTACGCCAGGCCCCAGCTCCTCCTGGTGCTTGCCGCCCGCATTTCCATAGATCCGCTCCGACTCATGGATGCCGGCATCATGCACGATAGCAGCAGCCTCGACGATGTAGCGGGTCCTCTCGTCCACACCTTCCGCCTCTGCGATATCGCGTGCGAACGTACGGACCTTCACGAAATGATGGATGCGCTTGGGATCGCCCTTGTCGTATTCTGCCATCGCAAGCTCGAGAGCTGCATGGCTCTTGGGTCCGAGTGCTTCTATATCTTCTGAAGACATATTGTCTCAGCCTTTCTGCCTGGGTTCTGGGAATCAGTCGAAGTCAGCCCTGCGCCGGAGCTTCTTGACCTGGCTTCGGCGTGCCTTTGCATCGAGCCTGCGTGCAATCGAAGCCTTTGTCGGCTTGGTTTTCTTGCGCTTCTTCGGCCTGCGCGCACGACGGACGAGCTCCTCATGTATCTTCTCGAGGCAGCGCTCCCTGTTCTGGAGCTGGCTTCTCGACTCGCGGCTCACGACTGTGATGCCGGTCGGGACATGGATCATGCGCACGGCAGAGTCTGCCGTGTTCACGCCCTGACCACCGGGGCCCGAGGCATGGAACGCCTCAGCATGGCACTGGCGGGCTAGCTCCTTGTCCGAAAGGCGTACAAAGCGCGCATATTCCTCATGGCTCAGATGTCCTTCCATGCTCATGCTCCGCCCCTCTCCCTCCGCCACAGCAGCGTTCTGGATGATACCCGCATGTACCTCCATGCCGCCGAAAACAGAAAGAACGTCGCTTTTCTGCAACATGTCTGCCGGCGACAGGGGCACGTCGGAAACGGACACATTCAGACGTCAGACAAGTGCTGAGGGAGCCGCACCAAGGTGCAGCTCCCTCATTTCCTAGAAGTCGGTATCCGGCCAGACGAAGTCGAAAGATCCCGCCTCTCCCCCGTCGATCAGGAGGTTCTGTCCTGTCATGAACCGGTTCGTGACTGCGACGAAGTAGATCCATTCCGCTATCTCTTGAGGGGTTGCCCAGCGCTTCAGGGGCGTGAGCTCCATGATGCGCGACCACAGCGTCTCGTCTTCCATCACAGGGAGATTGAGATCGGTCAGCACTCCTCCCGGGTCGATGCTGTTGCAGGTGGCCTGGGGCGCCACCCGCTGCGCCAGGTTCTTTGCATAGGCAAGGACGCCGCCCTTCGAGGCAGCATAGGCAGGAAACTCGGCACCCGTGTGTCCGCTCGAGGAGCCGACCAGCACGATCGCCTCGAGCTGCGGTGCTGCCTTCCTGTCCTTGAAGGCATAGGTCTCGCAGACATTGAGCGTGCCCTTGAGGTTCACGTCGATATCATCTTCGCTCGCCTGCACGCCGGCATTGCTCACAATCACATTGGGGGCAAGGCCCTTGGGCAGAAGATCGCGTCTTCTGACATCTGCGATGAGATGCGTGTAGCAGGGATGCTCGATCGTGGCAGGAGCGATATCGAGGCCACAGACCTCATGTCCCCGCTCGAGGAAGAGCTCGGCTGCTGCCCGTCCGATGCCCGAGGAGGTGCCGGTGATCAGCACCTTGAGCGAGCGTCCACCATGATCGAGGGGGAGGCTCCTTCTCTCAGGCATGCTGGGCCTCCAGCGTCTGGCGCACTTCGGGATGGAGCGCAAGATACTCTTCTCCCACACCGTCACGTTCCCAGCCCTTTACGACACGGAAGCCTACAGGCGAGAGGAACACCTCGCAGAGGAGCTCCATCACGGCACCGGTGAGCGAGCAGGCAATGACCTGTGTCCAGGTCCACCCGAAGAAGTTGTGGCTCACGATAGCGGCAAAGACGAAGTTGTCCACGAACTGGCCGATCAGGGTGCTGACATAGGAACGGATAGCGAAGCTCGCGAAGTTGTTCTTCCTGAGCTTCCTGCCGATGCTGACATTCAGGAACGAGTTTGCGATCGACGAGCAGACCATAGCGCAGGACGAGCCGAAGACCACATACCAGCTGCCAGCAAATGTCGCATTGAGCGCTGCGTTCACCTCGAGCGAACCGTAGCTGTAATAGGCACCCCACATGCCCGGCGTCAGGCTCATGAGCCAGAACAGGATGGATACCGCAAGATTCACGAGGAGCGCCAGGATGCTGACCGTCACAGAAGCCTTGGCGCCGAAGCGCTTGCAGATCATGTCCATGCAGAGGAAGCTCACCCAGCTCACGCAGAAGCCGCAGTCGAGCGCGAGGTACGGCAGCGAGATGAGCTCCTTGTTCGCAAGCAGGTTCATTACAACGACAGCGACCGTGAAGAGCGCAACCGTCGGGCTCGGAATGGAACGGAGCAGGACGCGGCAATCTTGAAGCGTTTTCTTGAGCATGAGATATCTCCCGGTTTTGGATTGGCAAGCAGGTTTCTACCTGGGACTGCTTGGAGGGCCGCTCTCGGCCGCAGAACATGGTAGCAAAGAGGGCTCTCTATCACACGGAACTCCAGAAAAAGGCCTGAAAGAGAATTGCCTGCACCAGAGCCTGAGCCTTCCGGCATCATCAGACAGAATGCAGGCTCGTATAGAATGGATGCGTCCACAACGCAAGAGAAAGGTTGAGCATGGATACAGAAGAGAAGATCGAAACGGCAGAGAACGTGCAGGCCGAAGCGGCTCCTGAGGACGCTGCTCCTGAGAAGACGGCAGAGGCCCCTTCGATCGAGCCCTTTGCCGAGGAGATCTCGTTCGATACATTTGCCGCATCCGATATGCGTGTCTGCAAGGTGCTTGCCTGCGAGGCCGTGAAGAAGAGCAAGAAGCTCCTGAGGTTCACGCTCGATGATGGATCCGGCACCGAAAGGCAGATCCTTTCCGGCATCCACGCCTACTACGAGCCAGAAGAGCTCGTCGGCAAGACCGTTGTCGCAATCGTGAACATCCCGCCGAGGAAGATGATGGGTCTCGACTCCTGCGGCATGCTGCTTTCTGCCGTCTATGAGGAGGATGACTCCGAGCACCTCTCCCTCCTCATGCTCGATGACAAGATCCCTGCAGGCGCAAAGCTCTGCTAGTTCCCAAGCTGGAGAAGCGCAATGAGACGTTTCCGCCATCTTTTGGGAGCCATGCTCTCCTGCATCCTTGCCCTCCTTCTGGCTCTGGGTACCTGGGCCTGCAGCACGCCAACTGCTGCACCCCAGGATGCTCAGGCCACCTCTTCAGCAGGCACGGTCCAGGTCGAGCATGGCTCTTCCTATACAAGCAAGGAGGAGGTTGCTGCCTACCTCCACGAGTACGGAGAGCTGCCGCCGAACTTCATCTCGAAGACAAAGGCGAAGAGGGCAGGCTGGGTTCCCTCGGAAGGAAATCTCGACGAGGTCTGCCCGGGCATGAGCATAGGTGGCTCTGTCTTCTACAACGACGACGGAAAGCTGCCAGACGCCGAGGGCAGGACCTGGCATGAATGCGATATCGACTACGATGGAGGCATGCGGGGGCCTGAGCGCATCGTCTGGTCGACCGACGGCCTCATCTACTACACGCCCGACCACTACGAGACCTTCGAGCAGCTCTACTGAGGAAGACCGATGAAGATCCGGATTTCAGAGGCAGACACGCTTGCCCCAGACGACGTCTGGGACCTTCTGTCTGAGAGCTTCGGCTTCCCCTCCTGGTTCGGCCGCAACTTTGCAGCGCTTTCTGACCTCCTCGAAGATGTGGCAGTTCCAGCCGAGCTCGAGATCGTCCTGGACAGCCAGGATGAAGACCTCGCCCGGCACCGTTTCTTTGCAGCGCTTGCCCAGGTTGCCTCGCGTGCTGCCGAGGAGAATCCGACCCTCCAGGTAGCGATATATACGGTCTGAGAGGAGTTTCTGCCATGATCGAAAAGCACGACATGTGGTATGCGCCGCACGAAGGCACAAGGACGCTCCACATCTGGCTTCCTGATGACTACTACGCAGACGGAAACGAGGAGCGCTATCCCGTCACATATTTCTTCGACGGGCAGAACCTCTTCTCTGACAATGAGGCAACCTACGGCACGAGCTGGGGCCTGGCAGATTTCCTCCGCAGCTGGGAGAAGCCGATGATTGTGGTCGGTCTCGAGTGCAGCCATGTCGGAAACGAGCGCCTCGACGAATACTGTCCCTGGAGCCTGAAGATCATGGACTTCGATGTCCATGGCATCGGCGAGAAGACGTTCCAGTGGATCATGAACGACATAAAGCCCTGGGTCGATGCGACCTATCGTACCTGGCCGCACCGCGAAGCGACTGCCATCGCAGGATCCAGCATGGGCGGCATCATGAGCGTCTACGGCGTCCTTGCCCACAACGATGTCTTCAGCAAGGCAGGCTGCATCTCTTCGGGCTGCCATTTCATGAACCGCTTCTTCGTGCCTCTTGCCAACATCTCAGACATCTCTTCTGATACACGGGCCTACTTCGCCTGGGCAGAGGGAGAGTCCGGCAAGATCTGGGGAGAGGATCTCCTCGAAGATTCGGATGAAGCCGCAGCCACGCAGGAGCTTGCCACAATCCTTCGCAATGAGGGAGCGGCAACCTCGCTCTGGTGCATTCCGGGAGGGCAGCACAACGAGGCAAGCTGGGCGACGCAGAACAGGCGCTGCTTCGATTTCCTGTGGTGTGCCCGCGAGGATGGACCAGACGAAGCCTGAGCAAGAACCTCAGACAGTCTATGCAGGAGGGAGCCAGGATGTTCAGCCCGTTTCGTGACGAGCAGGGGCATGAGAAGGCCCTGAGCGATGTGGCATGGGGAGACCTTGCCCAGCTCCAGGAGCTCGAGGAAGGCTTTGCCCTCGAGTTCAAGCAGACATTCGGCCCTTCAGTGCGCCGCAAGATCCCGAAGATCGTGGCCTCGTTCTCGAACTCCCATGGCGGATGGCTCATCATCGGCATTGCCGACGATTCCCGCGAAGTCTGTCCTTTGCCCAAAGGCTCTGCCGACTACTCCCAGATCATAGGCGAGCTCTGCCGCCACCATGTATCGCCGGCACCGCGCTTCGAGGTGCGCTTCCTTGCCAATCCCCAGAATCCAGAGACCGGCGTCGTGCTTGTCCGCATCGACGAGGGCGACTTCCCGCCCTATGTCGCCGACGGCATTGTCGAGATAAGGGAGGGCTCGACCTCAGGCCCTGCCGACTCGGCAGCGCTGGTCGATCTCTACGACAGAGCGATGAGGAGAAGGCAGGAAGTCGAGCGCTTCTGCAGGCGCACAGTCTTCTATCCGATGGCAGACGATGCAGCTGATGATGCAGCGCTCTTCGACCTCTATCTTTTCCATATGGGACCAGCGGCAGAAGATGTCCATGCCCGCACCCGCGTGAACGAGGGTGCTGCCTTCATGCAGGAAGCCTTTGCCCACAACGGCGTCGAGTGCCACATCCAGCATGCCCATGACAGCCTCATCTTCAGGAGCTCCCAGGCAGACGATATGGTCGTCCCCCACTCTGCCATCGAGCTCTTCCCTGACGCATCCATGAAGCTTTCGGTCCCTGCTGTCATGGTCCGCGGCAAGAAGCGAAAGAGTGCGCTCAAGACCCTGCGGGAAAAGACGGGCGCCTCGCTTCCTGATGATGTCCGCCTCATGGACGCATCGGCGGCACTCCAGCGCGTGACGAGGATGGCATCGCTCCTTGACCGCTTCGTGCGCCTTTCGGGCCTTTCCTGGCAGGAATATGCTGTAGCATACGAGCTCGAGCACATGGCAGGCGTGACGCTCTGGTCGAAGGATCCGACCTATCTCTCCTACGCAAAGACGCACGGCATCCTCTGGTGCGCAACGGCAGACTGCCTCTCGCGCGTCCGCTATCTCGATGACGGGGCACACGACACCTTCCGCGCCCGCCAGTTTGCCGGCAGCCACTTCTTCGAAGCCTGCGGACTTCCGCTTGGCTCGCCCGACTCGGAAGATGCTGCTCTCGTCCAGGCACTGCTCTCGACAAGCCAGGACGAGGAGATGCAAGAGCCCAAGGAAGAGTGAGCGCCTCGACGCTCGATTTCATGGAGAAGGAACGAAAGGCAGCGTTCGTTTAACAAGCCTGTAGCTATCGTGCGCTACCGTATCCCCCAAACTTCACAAGAGCAAGGAGCATGGCATGGAGCGCACGGCCCGAGAAGGCTACCTCAATATCCTGAAGCGCGAGCTCGTCTGCGCGCTTGGCTGCACCGAGCCGATAGCGGTCGCCTTTGTGGCGGCGCTGGCGCGTGATGCCCTGGGCACAGCTCCTGAGCATCTCTCCGTTGCCTGCTCTGGCAACATCATCAAGAATGTGAAGAGCGTGACCGTGCCGAACTCCGGCAACCAGCGTGGCATCGAGGCAGCAGCGACGCTCGGCTGCGTCGGCGGCAAGGCAGAGGCAGCACTCGAAGTCCTCGAAGGCGTCACGAAAGATGAGCAGGAGCGCACACGCGAGCTTGTCTCCTCCGGCTTCTGCGATGTATCCCTGGCAGAGGATGTGCCGAACCTCTATATCCGCGTCGTCGCAACAGGAGAAGGCCATGAGGGTGTGGCCTGCGTCTCGGGCAGGCATACGAATGTCGTCGAGCTCACACGTGATGGGAAGGCAGTCTCGGTCGACGGCGTCACGGTGCAGGAAGGTGCTGCGCAAGAGGACGCAGAAGCAGAGCCCGACCTTGCCTGCCTCTCGCTTGAAGGCATCTGGGAGTTTGCCCATACGGTCCCCATCGCCGATATCAAGGACATGATCGAGCGCCAGGTGACGCTCAATGAGGAGATCTCGAACGAAGGCCTCTCGGGCGACTGGGGCGCCCGCATCGGCAAGACCCTGCTCCTCACCCGTCCCGACGATATCTCCTGCCGTGCACGCGCTGCGGCAGCGGCAGGGTCGGACGCCCGCATGAGCGGCTGTCCCATGCCTGTCGTAATCAACTGCGGCTCGGGCAACCAGGGCATCACGTGCTCCTTGCCTGTCGCAGCATACGCACGCTTCCTCAAGGTCTCCCACGACGAGATGCTGCGTGCCGTCGCACTCTCCGACCTTACCGCCATCCATGCGAAGCGCTTCATCGGCGAGCTCTCTGCCTTCTGCGGCGCTGTGACCGCGGCAACCGGTGCTGGCGCTGCCATCTGCTATCTGAGGGGCGGCTCCTTCGGCCAGTACCAGGCAACGATTGCCAATACCCTTGCCAATGTGGGCGGCATCGTCTGCGATGGTGCCAAGCCGAGCTGCGCTGCCAAGATCGCCGCTGCGGTCGATGCCGCCATCCTCGGCTGCGACATGGCATTGGCGAATGTGGACTTCAATCCCGGCGAAGGCCTCATCGGCGAGACGACGGAAGAGACGATCCGCTCCATGGGATACGTCGGACGTGTCGGCATGCATCCCACCGACGTCGAGATCCTGAACATCATGATTGGAAAGACGGTCTGCCAGAACTCCTGAGGCTCACGCACCGCGGATGGCAGAGGCAAGGGCCTCCACGGCGAGCTTCGTGCCGTCCAGGCTGGGGTGCCTGCCATCGCGCCCGTAGAGCCTTGGGGCAAAGCCCTGTTTCCTGAAGGCCTCCCCGACCTCGGCCAGCACGAGACGATCCTTGTCTGCGATGCTGCGGCAGACAGAAGTGATTGCATCCTGCATGGAAGATGGAGCGAGGCCAAGCGCAGCAAGGCGCGGGCATCCTTCGCAGAATGCCCAGGTCTCGAAGAGGATAGGCACCCCTTTCTGTGCGCGCACCAGAGAGGCAAGCCTC
This sequence comes from Olsenella sp. AGMB03486, assembly GCF_040884255.1. NCBI lineage: Bacteria > Bacillati > Actinomycetota > Coriobacteriia > Coriobacteriales > Atopobiaceae > Olsenella > Olsenella sp. AGMB03486. The sequence goes on along the minus strand of NZ_JBEVTM010000022.1, from coordinate 16,069 downwards.
TGCACGCTTCGTTCGAAGGATGCCGGCGATGCCACAGCTGCCGTGCTCATCTCCTGGAGCACCACGAAGGCATAGCCTCCTGCCTCGAGCGAGGCGAGCGTCTGGCTCCCAAGCTTCGTCTTCGGGTTCAGCTGCTCGGCGAGACGTGCCCCTCCCCGCGCGTGCACCTCGACCTCGCAGGAAAGCTCCTCGGCAAGAAGCTCTGGCAGGCCATTGGCCCGCGTGAAGCTGTTTCCGAGCATCAGGATGCGGAATGTATCGGAGCGATCCATAGACCTCATGCCTTCCCGAGAAGATGGACAGCGACCATCGGACTGCGCAATGCCCCTGCCAGCGCCATACCAGCACTCCTGTGCGCATGCCATGCGCTCCCACGTTGCGCCAGCATCCTGGCAGGCCTTCATGAGGGGCCTAAAAGCGGTCCCTATGCCTCCTTGGGCGCTTCCTCTTCCTCGTCTTCTGCTTCAAGCAGCGCTTTGGCCTCGTCGAGCGCGGCTCCCCGAGCAAGAGCACGCAGTGCAGCTATCTCGCGCCGGTAGCCAGAGAGCTCGTTGGGCGTCTCCAGAATCATCGGCAGATCCGAGATGCGCGGATTCGTCACGATGGCCTGGAAGGCAGCCAGGCCGAGCGTGCCCTGTCCGAGCTTTTCATGGCGGTCCTTGTGGGAGCCAAGAGGATTTTTCGAATCGTTCAGATGCAGCGCCTTCAGCCGATCGAGGCCAATCACCCGATTGAACTCGTCGAGGACTCCGTCGAGGTCTTCCGCTATCGGATATCCCGCGTCGTTCACATGGCAGGTATCGAGGCAGACGCCCATGAGCTCGTCGTGCTCGACGCCTTCGAGGATGCTCTCTATCTCCTCGAACGTGCGGCCCACTTCGGTCCCCTTTCCTGCCATGGTCTCGAGCAGCACGCAGGTCTTCTGGCCAGGCACGAGCACCTGATTGAGGCCGCAGACGATGAGACGGATGCCTTCATCTGCTCCCTGCTTCAGATGGTTGCCGGGATGGAAGTTGAGGTAGTTGCCGGGCAGCTCTTCCATGCGTTCGATATCGGAAGCGAAGGCCTCGCGCGTGTACGCCACGACATCCGGCTTCGCCGAGCACAGATTCATCGTATAGGGAGCGTGCGCGACGAGCTTTCCGAACTGGTGGCGCTCCATAAGATCGAGAAGTGCCTGCACATCTGCCGGATCGGGCACCTTGCCCTTGCCGCCTCGGGGATTCCTCGTAAAGAAGGCGAAGGTATTTGCGCCGATCTCGAGCGCGCACTTCCCCATCGCCTCAAAGCCTTTCGAAGTCGAGAGATGGCAGCCTACCGTGATGTCGCCCATGAATCCTGCACCTTCCTGTCCAGATGTATGCACAGCGATTCTATGCCCATGGGACACCAGCCCGCAAAAGAGCAGAAAGGCTGCAGATGCCCAGGCATTCCACCATACATAGCAAAGGCAGCCCGGAACGTCTGCCCGGACTGCCTCAAGCTGCATTGGATATGGCGGATGGACCTAGCGGCGCACCTCGCGTGCCGCGATACGTCCTGCCGCAAGAGCCGATGCCACAAGGCCTGCCTTCATCAGGTCGAAGACGACGAAGGGCTCGACACCTGCCGCGAATGCTGCAGCAGGAGAGAGCTGCGCGACAAGCGCCAGCTGTGCCCAGCCGGCAAGATAGACCACAGCGGTCATTGCAGCAACAGAAAGGAAGCAGGACACGGCCCAGGGAAGGCGCGTCTTCGAAAGCTGGGAGAGAAGATACGATCCTGCCCAGGCGCCGGCAACGAAGCCGAGAATGAAGCCTCCGGTGGGACCTGCCAGACGCCAGACGCCGCCAAGCCCGCCCGCAAAGACCGGAGCACCGAGCGCGCCTGCCGCGACATAGGCGCCGGCAGCAGATGCCGCCTCCTTCGGCTTCAGCGTCGCAGCGATGAAGCCAAGCGCCAGGATCTGGAGCGTGAACGGCACCGGCTCAAGCGGAATCGCGAGATTGGCGCTGAGCGCCAGAGCAAGAGCTCCCGCGCAGATGCGCAAAGCGCCTGCCTGCGCACTGCTGCCCTGCACCAGGCTGCGCAGCCGCGTGCTGGCAGGCGATTCCTCGAGGAGCATCCCGTTCGTTCTCTTTCGCATATCATTTCCTTTCGACACATCGGGCAAGGAATGCACGAATAGCATAGCAACCCGCTGCAGCCTGCTCGTGCAGCCTCTCGTTCAGGAAATAAGACCCAAACATACGCTGCCTTCATGCCTTCGAACCGCGCGCCTGAAGGAGGCTGTGATGGATACCCTGCATGAGCGCAAGCTCCGCGCTATCGTTGTCTCGGCACGGCTCTTCGCCTGCGGCGGACAGGCCGTCTCGCCTGCCACACACCGGGCATGACGGAGCAGGCAGCTGCTCCTGCTGAAGAGACGCTCCCCTTCCTCTGGGCCGGTCCTGCGACAGAGCAATTCCTGCCTTCGCCCAGATGAGCCGGCAGCAGGCCTGGCCGTACTCTCCCATATCAGATGTCTTCACGGCAAGCATAGCGAGCAGGCCCTGTCCAGCAGCTTCCAGACAGCATCGGGCAGCATCGCCTACACGGCAGGGCGCCAGCCTCTGCCAGCCCCTGAGAAGAAGGTGCAGCAGGCCCTCTCAAGAACGACATGCCATCCGGATGAGCAGACGCAGGAGGAAGCGCCCTAGCGCCTCTTGAGGTAGTGCTCCAGATTGGAGCGGAAGACAAGCTCCGCATCGCCGACGATGAGTCGTTTGTCCACCTTTCCATACAAGAGGCAGGCAGAGAGCGTGGCAGCCGCACGGAAGGCAAGGCCTTCCGGATCCTTGAAGAGCAGATTCGTGAAGGTATGGTTTCTGAGCGCTTCCACATTCTCCGGGAAGACATCAGAGCCGATGGCAGGCACCTTGCCGGCAAGGCCGGCAGCGCAGAGCTCCTGCGCAAGCACCATGCTGCCCGTCGCAAAGACGCTGCTGGCAAACGAGGGCACACACCCTTCCAGAGCCCTGCGCACCCTGTCGGGGAGCTCGTCCCGCTCGCTGTGGCCGCCCGGGACCTCAATGATGCGTGCTTCCGGCAGCATTCTCCGGAGCTCTTCTCTGAAGGAATCGGCCACGAGACGATGCGCCTCGACCGTCGCATCGCCCGAGAGCAGGACCGCCGAAAGGCCTGCATCTCCGTGAGCCCTACCTGCCATAAGGTTCGCTGCCTGTTCTGCCATGAGAAGGCCTGCAGCATGGTAGTCGGGAACCGCTGCCCCGATATGGTCAATCCTTCGGTCTGCGCCCATGACAAGCTCGATGGGGATAGCATGCTCCGAGAGACGCTTGAGCTCCAGGAAATCCCGTTCCGTCTCGGGCGTGAAGGCAAGAAGGCCGCTCACATGTTCCCCTGCCTCGATCTTCCCATAGATCTCGGAAAGCACGTCCGCATAGCAGCCAGGACGAAACGAGCAGCGCCTGAACTCGATGTCGCCCGAACTATGGGAGGCAGCGAATGCCTCGAAGCCGCTCCAGAGCTGGGCATAGAAGAAGCGCCCATCGTCTTCTGCGCTTGGCAGCACGACATAGACAACCGGCGCCTTGCGCCTGAGCATCGAGGCGCTTTCGTTGCGCTCATAGCCGACCTCTTCGGCATACTGCAGAATCTCGGAACGGGTCTTGGCACCGACGCCGGGCTTTCCCGCTATCGCCTTGTGAACTGTATTGACGGAGATGCCGAAATGGGCCGCGATATCTCTCATCGTTATGCGTGTATCTGCCATGCAGAAAGCCAATCCAGATCTTGTCCTGTACGTGCCTCTCCATCATACGCGTTGCAGCATATGCACGTGAAGTGGCATGCCAGGAGAAACGTGCACAGAAGGCAGGTCCCTTTGGGCATGTCTTTTTGCTTGAGGCTCTTTGCTGGTCGTTATCGGAATCGTCGAAGCAGTCACCACAGGTCGGGCAGGTCCAGGAGCCATCCTTGGCAGCATGGGGGCTGACGTGACATGCCAGCTTGTGGTCCCACAGCAGCTGCTTCGGGAGCTGCCCTGCCCTGGGAAACCTCCTCCAGGCTGCCAGCATCCTCGAAGGAGGCGCCTCCCTGCGCTGCTGCATCCGGTACTTCCTGCCAGGACTGTGCCGGTGGGCCCGGGGATAGCCTGTCTGAGCAAATCCGTTCTGACGTTGCTGATAGCCACCCTGGCTATAGCCCTATCCTCCCTGCGGAGGGTAGCCGCCCTGGCCATCCATCTCTGCCTCGAAGGTCACGAAAGCTTATATGGGCGTCTCCGAGACCGGCGGGACCATATTCTGCATCGGCAGCAATGATGGATCGAAGACCGGTATCTTCTTCCTCGATGCTGACAGCATGGCGCACGTGAACTTCATGGGCACCGTCGCGGTCGATATGGGTTCGAGCATGGTATGGAACTGCATGCCGCGTGCGGGCCTTCCGAGGCTATCGAGGCCATCCAGACGATTCAGGGCTGCACGAACCAGATTGCCTGGCTCTGGACCTGCCTTCCTGAGAGGGCCAGAGCGCATGCACCGTTCTTCCGCTGCCTTCTCGGACAAGGCTGTTCAGGCGGGGCAGCTTCCGGCTGGCCGCAAACGCATACTGACGCTCCTTGCGACCCCGCACACCCATCAGAATCGGGCAGATGGAGCATATCCATCTGCCCTTTCTTCATGCACGAGACCTTGTTCCTGCTTCCCTACATCCAGCCTCTGCGGACAAGGATGATCGAAAGGATGACACAGACGATCGCCGTGCCGCCGCAGATGATGCCAAAGCCATGCGGGACATTCGCGAGCGGCATCCAGCTCAGGTCGACGTTCATGCCATACAGTCCCGAAATGACCGTCGGAATCGAGAGGATGAGCGTGATCGACGTGAGGCGCTGCATCACATTGTTCAGGCGCGAGTCCATGAGCGAGCTCACGAGGTTTCTCGTGCCATCCATAATGTCACGGTAGATCTGGGCCATCTCGATGGCCTGCTGCGTCTCTGTCGCAGCATCCTCGAGGAGATCTTCTGTGCTGGGGCCAGGATGGAGCCTGCCCGAGCGCTGCAGGCGCGTGAGCACAGACCCATTGCCCCTGAGCGATGTCGCAAAGTAGACAAAGGTCGTCTCCACCTCATGGAGGCTCATGAGGTCGGCTTCCGTCGTGGATTTCTTTATCTTCTCCTCGAACTCGCGCCTCTGCCGGTCGATGCAGCGCAGATCTCTCTGGTAGAGAAGAGCAGATCTCAGCAGGATGCGGTAGAGGAACTGGCGGCGCAGCCTCGTCGAAAGCTCCAGGCCAGAGCCGGCCCGCCCCGGAGAGAGGATCGGCGTATCCTGCGCACAGACCGTGATCACATTGTGCTCGAGGATGAGGATGCCCAAAGGGATGGTCTCATACGTCGAGACGCCGTGGCGCACATCGTCGACCGGGATATCGATAAGGACAAGGGAGAACGCTTCCTCGTACTCGACACGGGATTTCTCTTCCGGGTCATTGGCAGCAGCGATATCGGCAGGATCGACACCCTGGAGCTGCGACGCGACGGACTCGATCTCGTCGAGCGACGGCGAGGTGAGCTTGATCCATACCCAGTCATCGATTTCATCGACTGCATGCGTGCCCGCATCATCTGTCCGGTAAAGCTCTATCACCTGCCGCCTCCTGCCCTGTCTGTCCAGCTTCCAAGGATACACGTGGAGAGGATTTCCACGGAGCTTGAGCTGGAGTTCATGCGAAGCCTTGACATGCCAGGAGGAAAGAAGCGGACACACAAGGAAGCTGTGAACTGCGCCCCAAAACTTGGACGCGATGAATCATAGCCGCTAGGCTGTCTCCTGAAGGGCAAAATCCCGGAACTCGGCCGGAGCCAGGCCCTTCAGCCTGGCCTGGCACCTCACATGGTTCCAATGCCGGATGTACGCCTCGAGGTCCGCCCTGGACTCCTCGAACGTCTCCCAGTCCCCGCCCCTGCAGAGCTCGTCCTTCAGGTGGCCGAAGACCTGCTCGGTGGCGCCGTTGTCGATGCAGCTGCCCTTGCGCGACATGCTCTGCGTGATTTCCCAATGAACGTGGGACGGCTGCAGCATCCAGGCGGAGGGCCGGATGCAGGCAGAAATGTGTCGTGGGTACGTGTGGCCTATCAGAGAGCCCGGGCGACTCAAAATGCGGAACGATTCGTTCCAGGGTCGTTGCGCAGGAGCGATGGACATGAAAACAGGCCAGAGGGCATAGCCTCTGGCCTGCGAGTTTATGGTGGGCGTTAGAAGATTTGAACTTCTGACCTCTTCCGTGTCAGGGAAGCGCTCTCCCCCTGAGCTAAACGCCCGAATATATAGCTGCTCGGAATGCCGTGCAGCGCATCACTGAACTATACCGGACCTGTTCCGCAATTGCAAGGACTCTTTCCTGAAGCCCACAAGAACCGGGAGGGGGAGCTCCCCGACCGTTCAGCAGCACTCTGCCCGAAGATAGCATCTCCCCCATCAGGCCGCACATGCCGAAGCCATGCGCTACGTATCCTGCCACACGCTCTACAGGCTGTGCTTCTTGAGCTTCTGATCGAAGATTGCGTTCACGATAGCGCTGAGCTGCGAGCGCGCTTCGTCAGGAAGCGGACCCTCCTTGGCAGCCACGGCATAGAGCTCGGGGTGCTCGTGCTCGATCTTCTCGAAGGTCTTGCTCAATGCATGCCTGCGGACGAAGAACGGTATGCGCTTCACCTTGGCTTCATCCACCAGCTCCAAGATCTTCCTGTTGGCAGCCTCGCTACTCGAAGAGCCGATCGGCCCTGTCTCCTTCTCGGCCATATGCCTTCCTCTCCTCAATTAATGTATTGTGCACAATATATTTTAGGCATGCTGAATGCCGCCTGCCATAGCTGCATGCAATATGCACAGCTTGTCCACGAGAGCGGAGGGGCTAGGCAAAAAAGCTCTCAGAGCCGTGTCCTGAGACGCCTTTCGAGCACGAGCATCACAAGGCAGAGGAGCAGTATCGCCACGCCGCTCACGCCGAACCAGGCATTCACGCCGAGCGCTTCCGCGACAGGAGATGCTATGGCAAGCCCTGCCGGCATGGCGGCCAGCGACACGATCTGGAAGGCCGAGAAGGCACGCCCCTGCCTCGCCTGGGGGACCGTCTTCTGCAGATAGGCGACGATCGGCACATCGTAGCAGGTCGATGCCGCACCCATGCCAGCGCAGAGCACAGAGAAAGCGATCCATCCGCCATAGCTTGCCGGCACGAGGCCGCATCCGATGCAGGTGGCTCCGATCAGGGCACCTGCCACATATGAGGCACGGATCTCGTCGTCCAGCTTCGCCTTCGCGATTGCGACGCCGGCAAGAAGCATGCCCAGAGACCAGACCATCTCGACGACGCTTCCCTCGAAGGCGCCAAGGCCAAAGTAGCTGCTGGTCATAAGCGGATAGAAGGATGAGAGCGGCATGAAGAAGACCATGAGGACCAGAAAGGAGACGATGACCTGCCTGAGCAGCCTGTCTTCCCAGAATACCGCGAGGCCTTCCTTGAGCTCGCACAGAGGATGGAGCGCAGGACGCGGGCCTGGCGCCAGGTGATTGGGCACGAAGACCGCTGCCAGCGTGCCTACGGCAGCGAGGGCACCAAGAAGGTCGGTGAGGAGCACGAAAGGAAGCGGAAGCGCGGCATAGAGCGCACCGCCGATCACAGGCCCCAGGATCAGGGAGGCACTCGTCAATGCCTGCGCCATCCCTCCCGCCTCGATCAGCGCATCCTGCGGCACGATATCGGGCACCATGGCCTGCATAGCGGGAGCCTGAAACGCCGTAGCGCAGGCACGGGCAGCCAGAAGCACGATTACGGCCGACACAGAGACGCCGACATGCCCCAGGGCGAGGGCAAAAAGGGCTGCCATGATGCCGGCGGCAAGATCTGCCGCCATGCATACCCGCTTCCTGCTGTGGCGGTCAGCCACGATGCCCGCCACGGGAGAGAGCAGGGCGCCCGGAAGATATGCCGCCAGCCCTGCCAGCCCCATGGCGGAGGGAGATCCTGTCTGCTGCGCCAGATGCCATATCAGGGCAAACTGGACCGCAGAGCTTCCCACCTGCGAGACTGCCTGTCCTGCAAGGATCGTATAGTAGCGACGCTTCCAGGAGCTTCTGCCTGTCTGTGTCTCTTGCGACTCCCGCTCTTCCACGTGCCCGCCCTTCCTGCCCGGCTCCAATCGGACGCGAATATAGCATCTGCCGCAGACCCTGTCCATGCATGCTGCCAGAACAGGCTGCATGCCATGAGCGAAGCCCCTGAGGGGTCGGCTGTGCCCCTGGTATGCCGCAAGATTGACGCGTTTCTCTGGATTCTTGGCTGATTGACGCAAAATGCCGGACTGCCCTGCTGCATATACTGATGCCGATCCCGGGATATCAGAACAGCATCTGTCTTAGCCGCATTCCATCAAGGAGGCGTCATGGGTTGGCGTCATGGGTTCCATCCTCATCGAACTCATTCCTGCGCTTGGCTGGGGCTTCCAGGGCATTGTCATGCATAAGATCGGAGGCACCGGTGCCAGCAAGCAGATGGGCATGGTGCTCACCGCCCTTGCCATGGCCATCGTCGTTGCCCTGATAGACCCCATCATCTGGACGCCCGCCCTGGTCTGAGCCGCGGCAGCGAACGGGATTCCCTGGGCCCTTGCCCAGATACTGCAGATCAAGAGCTTCGACTATCTGGGCGTCTCGCGCGCCATGCCGCTCACTGCCGGCATGCAGCTCCTGCTCACCTCGATGATCGGCGCATTCTGCTTCGGCGAGTGGCCCTATGCCTGGCAGATGGGCCTGGGGTTTGCCGGCATCGTCCTTATCATCGCAGGAACGGTGCTCACCACCCATACCGAGGCAGGTCAGCAGAGCACCTCTGCCTCAGATATCCGCAAAGGCCTCATCATCACGGCCATCTCCTCTGCCCTGTATATGGCCTATGCGACAGCGGCACGGTTCTTCAGCGTGGACAGCTCCAGATCCTGCTTCCGCAGGTACTGTTCATGCTTTCGCCCTGCTGGTCATCTCCGCAATCGTGAGCAGGTGTGAGTCGTCTGACGGCATCTTCGGCCGCAGCGAGGGCATCTTCGGCATCAAGTCCTGGCAGAACATGCTCACCGGCATCCTGTGGTCGGTCGCGAACATCGCTGGCTCTTCTCCAACCCGGTCAACGGCGTCGCCGTCGGCTGGACGCTCGCAGACATGAACCTGATCTTCGCGACGCTCGGAGGCCTGTTCATCCTCCATGAGAAGAAGACGCCCAAAGAGCTCAGGTTCGTTGTCGCGGGCATGGTACTGATTGCCGCAGGCAGCCGGCATGACAAAGCTCGGACAGAGAAGCGCTCCCCTCCAAGGGGAGCGCAGCAGCCGCTTCGGCGGCAGAAGGGACGCATCATGTCCATCGCCTACAGCATATCGATACCATTTCCTGTCTTTAATTGTTATTGTTCTGATAGCATTTATAGCGGTCCGGGACATGCCCGAGACCTCGAACAGCTATGGACCGCAGCCAAGCGCTGCAGGATGGAGATAGGCCATGCAGGTCACGAAACGCGATGGGAGCACGGAAGCCTACGAAGGGCTCAAGATTGCCCGCGCCATGCAGAAGGCACTCAGGGAGGTAGGCGATCCTGCTGCTGAAAGCGCCGATGCTCTCGACAGGCTCCTTGCACGCGCAGAGGCAGCCATCGGTGCCTGTGGCAGCACTGACGTGGAGAGCATCCAGGACATCGTCGAGCGTGCCCTCATGGAATCGGGCCATTTCGATGCCGCAAAGGCCTATATCCTCTACCGCCACAGGAGATCGGAGCTGCGGCGTGCCCGTCTGGGCATCGTGGCACTTGCACTCGGGAGCGATGCTGATTCCAGGATGCAGGCACGCCTCGCAGACGTGCTTGCAAAGATTTCGCGCGACTTCGAAACCGCCCTCTATCCCCTCGATGCCCTCTTCGCCAAGTTCCAGAGCTTTGCCAAGCCCGACATGGATAGGTATATGCGCCTCGATGCACTCGTGAGAGCAGCTGTCGAGCTTACCTCCCAGGAGGCGCCTTCCTGGGGCCTCGTTGCCGGAAGGCTCCTTGCCTTCACGGCAGACGCACGCCTTGCCCAAGAGGAGAGAAGGCGCGGCATCGAAGGCTTCTACTCGAAGCTCCGCTATCTCACGGACCAGGGGCTCTATGGCACCTACATCCTCGAGGGCTATACGAAGGCAGAGATCGAGGAGGCATATTCCTTCATCGTCCCCGAGCGCACCGGTCTGCTCGACTATCCAGGACTCGACCTCCTGCTCAAGCGCTATGTCGTGTGCAGCCATGACCATACCGCCCTCGAATCGCCGCAGGAGATGTTTCTGGGCATCGCCCTCCATCTGGCGCTCAAGGAGAAGAAGGATGTGCGCATGCGCTGGGTCCAGCGCTTCTACGACATGCTCTCGAAGCTCGAAGTGACAATGGCAACACCGACGCTCTCCAATGCCAGAAAGCCGCACCACCAGCTCTCGAGCTGCTTCATCGATACCGTGCCGGACAGCCTCGAAGGCATCTACCGGAGCATCGACAACTTCGCAATGGTCTCGAAGTACGGCGGCGGCATGGGCATGTATCTCGGCAAGGTCCGTGCGAAGGGCGGCTCCATCCAGGGCTTCGAGGGAGCAGCCGGAGGCGTCGTGCGCTGGATCCGTGTCATCAACGATACGGCCGTCGCGGTCGATCAGCTCGGCGTGCGCGCAGGAGCCGTTGCCGTCTATCTCGATGCCTGGCACAGAGACCTGCCAGAGTTCCTGCAGCTCCGCACCAACAATGGAGACGACCGCATGAAGGCGCATGACGTCTTCCCCGCCGTCTGCTATCCCGACCTTTTCTGGAAGATGGCGGAGGAAGACCTCGACCAGCCCTGGCATCTCATGTGCCCCCACGATATCTCGACCGTCAAGGGCTATGCTCTCGAGGACTACTTCGGGGAGGAATGGGAGAGGCGCTACCGCGACTGCGTGGCAGACCCGAGGATCCCTAAGCGCACCGTCACGATCAAGGACATCGTGCGCCTGGTGCTCAGGAGCGCTGTCGAAACCGGCACGCCCTTTGCCTTCATGCGCGATACCGTGAACAAGGCCAACCCCAACCCGCATGCTGGCATCATCTACTGCTCGAACCTCTGCACAGAGATCGCCCAGAACACAAGCGAGATCGAATCCGTCTCAGAGGAGATCGTGACGAAGGACGGCGATACCGTCGTCGTGACGACGACGCGCCCTGGAGACTTCGTTGTCTGCAACCTTGCAAGCCTCTCGCTGGGGAAGATCCCCCTCGAGGACGACAGCTACCTTGCCCATACCATCGAGAGTGCTGTCCGTGCCCTCGACAATGTGATCGACCTCAACTTCTATGCCCTCCCCTATGCAAAGATCACGAACAGGCGCTACCGTTCGGTGGGACTCGGCGTCTCGGGCTACCACCACATGCTGGCAAAGCGCCATATCCGCTGGGAGAGCGAGGAGCATCTCGCCTTTGCAGACGAGCTCTTCGAGCGCATCAACAGGCATGCTATCGAGGCATCTTCTGCGTTTGCGGAGGAGCGCGGCGCCTACGAGCTCTTCGAAGGCTCCGACTGGGCAACCGGCGCCTACTTCGAGAAGCGCGGCTACACATCTCCTGCCTGGCAGAAGGTCAAGGAGCAGGTCACAGAGCACGGCATGAGGAACGCCTACCTTCTGGCAATCGCCCCCACCAGCTCCACCTCCATCATCGCAGGCACCTCTGCCGGCCTTGACCCCATCATGCGCCGCTTCTTCCTCGAGGAGAAGAAGGGGGCCATGCTGCCGCGCATCGCACCTGAGCTCTCGCAGGAGACCTGGTGGTACTACAAGCCGGCACATCTGATCGACCAGACCTGGAGCATGAAGGCAGCAGGAGTGCGCCAGCGCCACATCGACCAGGCGCAGTCCGTGAACCTCTACATCACGAACGAATATACGATGCGCCAGGTGCTTGCCCTCTACCTCGAAGCCTGGAGAGACGGCGTCAAGACCATCTACTATGTCCGCAGCAAGTCGCTCGAAGTCGAAGAGTGCGAGAGCTGCGCAAGCTAGAGAGATTCCAACCCCTTCTTGAAAGGACATCCCATGCAGAACACGACGAAGCTCAAGGCAAAGGCGCTCTTCAACCCTGATGGAGATACCGACGTGCGAGAGCGCCGTCTCATCGGCGGCAACACGACGAACCTCAATGACTTCAACAATCTCAAGTACGCCTGGGCCTCCGACTGGTACCGCCAGGCCATGAACAACTTCTGGATACCGGAGGAGATCAACCTCTCCCAGGATGTGAAGGACTACCCCAAGCTCTCTCAGGCCGAGCGCACGGCCTACGACAAGATCCTTTCCTTCCTCGTCTTCCTGGACTCCCTCCAGACGGCAAATCTCCCGAACATCGGTGAATTCATCACGGCAAACGAGGTGAATCTCTGCCTTCATATCCAGACCTTCCAGGAGTGCGTGCACTCCCAGAGCTACTCCTACATGCTCGACACAATCTGCAGCCCCGAGAAGAGAAACGAGATCCTCTACCAGTGGAAGACCGATACGCACCTGCTTGCCAGGAATACCTTCATCGGAAACCTCTACAACGAGTTCCAGGAAAAGAAGGATGCCCAGGCACTGCTGCGGGTGATGATGGCAAACTTCATCCTCGAAGGCGTCTACTTCTACTCGGGCTTCATGTTCTTCTACAACCTTGCCCGCATGGGCAAGATGCCCGGAAGCGCCCAGGAGATCCGCTACATCAACAGGGACGAGAACACGCATCTGTGGCTCTTCAGGAACATGATCCTGGAGCTCCAGCGCGAGGAGCCCGAGCTCTTCCAGGAGAAGGACATCGCAGACCTCAAGGCCATGCTCCAGGAAGGCGTCGAGCAGGAGATTGCCTGGGGCGCCTATGTCTTGGGAGACGATATCCCCGGCCTCACCTCGAAGCAGGTCGAAGACTACATCCGCTATCTCGGGAATCTGCGCTGGAGCTCTCTGGGCATGGGCGAGCTCTATCCAGGATACGCAGAAGAGCCGGCTGACATGGCATGGGTGAGCCAGTACAGCAGTGCGAACATGGTGAAGACCGACTTCTTCGAGGCGCGCTCCACAGCCTATGCGAAATCCACGGCACTGGTGGACGACCTGTAGGAGATGCCTTCTTCCCCAAGGATGCGGCCCTGCCGTCTTTTCCCTATTCGTCTTCTTCCGGCACAATCTCTGCCCTGAACACCATGATCGTATCGGCGTCCGAACAGCAGAACTCTGCTGTGCCTTCAGGCTGTCCCGGAATCTTTCCGCCGTAGCGGAGGATATCGATATAGGGGAAAGCGCAGTGCATTGCCATCGGGCAGATCTTTCCGCGGTCTTCGTCGAAATCGAAGACCTCCCCCACCTTGTGGCCTCTATGGCAGCCATGCTTTCCCCTGCGGTCTATGACCTGGATCTTGATCTTCGGACGCCTTCTTGTCATGTCCCCTCCTTGCCAGCTCTTCCCGTCCAGTGTGATGCATGGGAAGAGCTTGTGGAAGAGGTGCAGGAACATGTTTTCTGGCAGAGCAGATGCCCGCCACCGAGGGCTCCATCTCAGTAGAGCACCCGCTCGATCACGGCGACAAGGACCGAGCAGTCCCTGCTGCCAAGCATCAGAAGAAGCAGAAGATGGTCCAGGACAAAGGCAACGAAGCCCTGCTCGTCCACCCCGTTGCCGAAAGCATCGGAGCGCACATGTGCATCTTTCTGCAGGGCCTGCCAAAGATGCCTTTCGACCTTTCCCAAGAAGGCATGCATGCGCGCAGCTCCCTCCTTGGCAGGACCTCCGCCAGAGGAGAGGGCGAAACCATGCAGCGCGGGGAAGCCGGGGTATGCCTGCATTCTCCCGGAGGCATGGCAGAAGAGCTCCTCTGTGGCAGCAGCGAAGCCATCGCCTTCCCGCCTCAGGCTGTCAAGATCGAAGATGTCTGACCAGATGTCTGCAGTCACAGCAAGAAGCAGGGCATCCTTGTCCGGAAAATAGTGGTAGAGCGTCCCTGCCGCAACTCCCGCTTCTGCCGCCACCGAGCGCATGCCGACACCGGCAAGGCCCTTCTGCTGCACAATCTTTCTGGCAGCGGCAAGGATCTCTTCCTTCGATGTTGCAGCTGGCTTCATGGGGACTCCTAGAGCCGGGGCAGAAGAGCGAGCCCCATGCAGATGATCCAGATATACATGACCGTCTTCGGAAGCATCAAAGCACCCACTGCAGGCTTCCTCTTCGCCAGGAACGTGACAGGCAGATAGAAGCCGAAGGACAGGGCAATAGCGATGCACATCCTCCAGAGCCCATAGCCCCCCTCATTGCCGGAGATTGCAAAGAGGACGATAACCAGAAGGCCAGTAATGGCAAAGGGGATGTTGCGGGCAAGCGACCAGCGCAGGTTCTCCTTGCCGGATGTCCATTCGTTCTGAGGGAAGAAGCAGAGCACGATTCTGAGCGCTGCTGTCGCGAAGATGAGGACCGGGATGGCAGGCGAGATTGCGATATCCGGAAAGATCTCTCGCCAAATAAAGTACAGCACGACATAGAACACGGTCATCGTCACGGAGGTGATGGCAGTACCGAGACCAAGCTTTTTCGTCGTGTCTTCCCTGGCGCCGAAAAGATGCATCTGGACACGCGGAATCAGGTGGAAGGCGTCTCCTCCTCCGAGCAGCACGGTCATGAGGCCAAACAGCAGAAAGACCGTCCGTCCCTGTGCCTGCATGAAGAAGATGATGGCAGCCACAAGATCGAACGCAAGGTAGCAGATATCGAAGATGCTCTCTGCGATGCGCATGCCTTTGGGCATGCCTTCCTGCTTTGCGTCCTTAGGACTCTGTTTCATAGCAGCCTCTTTCTTTCAGAACAGCAGGAAGCATCCCGCTTTGCGTTTCAATATGAACGCTGTTCATATTGACGCCTGCAAGACACAGCGTCAACTGAAAGGAAAAGCGGCACATCTCTGACATCAGCTCCTCCACCAGCAAAGGCACCTGCCACTCACCGAACCGCCTGCCGATCAACTGTGCAGTGCAGGGCTATCCGGCTCATCGCAATCGTGCGTGGCAAGGAAAGCAGAATGGCCATTTTCGCAGGCAGAGGCCCTGCAGATCCACATCGCACCGTCTTCGGCCTGCATTTGGATATGCCTGCGAGATGCCTGACAGATAACTGTCAGAACATTTGTTCTCATTTTTTGCTACGCTCCTCCCTGCCCGAAGACATGTCCGTCGCTGGACGGACAAATCGCGAGAGAGCAGGGACTGCCCATGGACAGCAGCAATATCTATGACTCGGTCTTCAAGACCATGGTGCACAAGGCACCGAAGCTACTGATCCCCCTCATCAATGAAGTGTTTGGACGCCGCTATGAGATAGATGTCCCTATCGTGCAGTTCAACGAGGAGCACGAAGGACCTCTGGGCACCCACATCTCCGATTCCGTCTTCCGCATCGAAGATATGGTCTACCACCTGGAATGCCAGAGCACTCACGACGCCAGCATGGTCGTAAGAATGATCGAATACGATTTCAGCATCGCCCTGCAGGAGGCTTTGGAGCAGGGTGCACCTTACCGGATGAAATTCCCGTCCTCGTGCGTGCTGCTCCTCCGACATACCTCCAAGACGCCTGACTATCTGGAAATGGAAGTGGAGATGCCCGACAGCGAACCTTTCCGCTACCATACAAAAATCTACAAGACGCAGCTTGTCAGCGAAGAGGAGATCTTTCGCAGACGCCTCCTCATCCTCCTTCCCTTCTACCTCATGCGCTATGAGAAGGAGCTCTCGAGCCTGGATGCAGAATCGGATGCTGCAGCAGCACTCATCAGAGAATGCCGCGAGATACGCATGCGCCTTGCCGACCTCACGCTCCTGCAGGGCGACGAGCTTCTCTATCGGCAGATAACAGAGCTTATAATCAGGGTGTCAGACCATCTGCTTGCAGCAAATGAGCCACTGAACAGGAAAGTGAGGCCAGCCATGGGCGGAGAGGTCCTCGAGCTTATGGACGACAAGATCGAGCG